>NZ_JAEUFG010000002.1:76837-324814 GCF_018588585.1 Bacillus sp. SM2101 | reverse complement strand
TGATATAATTTTTAAACATAAGGACCCTTCTTTCCGATGAAATTTGGTGTGGTAACTTTATTTTATCAGAAGTGGTCTTTATTTTAATTCCAAAATAAATAAAGCCGGTGAAATTTTACTTCTTGTAAAATTTCACCGGCTTTTTCATCTCAGAGGTGGGTTTTGTCCCAGTCTCTTGTTTAACTAAGGCTACTGTCATTAAGAATTTGTGCACTATTTTTTTCTCTCATGACTTAAACATATAATATATATCGTTAACTCATACGAAAAGAGCTAAAGAATAGCAACAAGGCTAGTTTAATTAATACTTACAGCTTACAAATATTTATTAAAAAACTCGCATATTGCTCTGTACACGTTTACCTCATTTTCTTTTTTGGAAAAACCATGCCCCTCGTCTTCTAAAACGAGGTATTCAACTTCACGACCTTTTTCTTTTAAAACAGCGACAATTTTATCAGATTCCTCCTTGACTACTCGTGGGTCGTTCGCTCCTTGAATGACCAACATCGGCTTAGACATATTATCTAAATAAGTGATCGGTGAAAACTCGATTAGCTTTTCTTTATCTTTTTCTGGGTGCCCAACCCACTGGGTCAACATTGGTTTCCAATGCTCTGGTACTGACTCAACGAAGGAGAATAGATCACTAGGTCCACAAATATCGACAACCGCTTTAAAGTATTGTGAATGTCTACCGTGAAGTAATAGGGACATGTAACCACCGTAGCTTCCGCCCATAAGAAGTACTTTGTCACGGGCAGCGAGCCCATTTTTAAATAAAAATTCTAGACCTTTAATGTTATCGAGTCTTGGTCCATGCCCCCAGTCACCTTCAACCATTTTTGTAAATGCCAAACCGTATCCGGTAGATCCACGGAAATTAGGTGCGAAAATACCATATCCCTCATTTAAAAGGTACTGAAATACGTCGTTAAATTCTTTACGCTCAGCATGCTGAGGACCTCCATGTGGCCATAATATAACGTGACCGTTACTAGCCACAGGATTTGCTTTAAAGTAGAGTGCTTCTATGTCGAGGCCATCAAATGATTGATAAGATATAACAGCTGGATCAATAAGCTCGTCTTCATGTACACCCATAACACGGTTATTTGTAAGTTGTTCCCAACGATGTTTATTAGCGTGTTTTCTAAACATATTTGAAGGTTTTGTAGCTGATGTACCAACGAGGTATACATTTCCTTGGGCAGTCACTTCTAGCTTGTCGATATTTCCAATTGGACATTCAAGTTCTGTCAATTTTGCTGTAATAATATCATAAGAGTATAGCTGATCCTCTACACCTCTCTCACTAACCAAATATAAAAGGTGATGTTTTTCATCAAACTTAATCATTTTAAAGCCCTCACTTGGAAGTGATACGACTTTACTAAATTCTTTTTCAGCTAAGTCAAATTTCGCAATATATGAAAAATCTGCTCCAAAGTTAGTAATGAAATAGATGTCTGAGTCTGAGGTATAAACACCATTTGTTACTGTGTGCTGCTCATCTGATTCTGGAGTTAGGGGAATCACTTCATTATCTACTTTTACATAAGCTAGCATATGTGTAGTAGAGAAATACTTTATAAAAAGAAAACTATCTTCACTTGGGCTAATATCATATAAATATGTAGCTCCACCGTCTCCATCTATGATTATTTCTTCTTCCTTTGTGTCTATGTGATAGCAATAGCTTTTCAGAAAGGTTGGATCCTCTTTATTAGAAGTGTAATATAGGCGCTTTCCATCATCTGATAAGATAGGCGATACATGCTGGAACCCTTCAGCAATTCTAATAGGCTGCAGCTGTCCCCCCTCTGGTGGTATTATATATAGCTGTGAATTTTCATCACCATCACGGTCAAAAGCTGTAATGATAAATCTTCCTGCCTTGTCGTAGCAAAGCCCTTGACAACTCTGATCATTAAATGTGAGTGGATACGGAAATTGACTTGGTAAATCCATTCCCCATAAATTATAGTTCCCACTAATATTTGTACTGAAAACGAGCTGTCTTTCATCATTACTTACAACAAAATCTTGAATTGTGTAGGCACGTAAAAATTGCTCTACATCCGGTTTTTTATACAATTCCACTCAAAATTCCCCCTTTAATTGAATGAGAAGCTGTTCAATAAATTATGAAAAAACTGCTGTTCTATGATGAACAATGGGCGCTTTATAGTTGATTATTGTTTATCATAGGCTGTTTTCGCATTGGATTGATATTGTACGCACTTATTCAATTAGTTTTCTTGGTGCCAAGGCTTTTTCATAAACGATGCAAGTTGCATATGACTTAACGTGTTGTTCTTTTTTATTTGGATAACAACAAAGCATAAATAGTATCAAATCTATGAAAAGAGCTTAATCAAAACAGCAGGTAATACATGGTCCCAAAGGTTTTTACTATTAACTTTTATGAACACGCACTAATATTCTATTACCGATAAATGATAAGTATTCTATGCTGTAAGTTGGATTTTCTTTACGTCTCGCGTCGGATTGAGAGTGAAATGTTCCCAAAAAATCGATAAGTTAGAAAAATTTTGTAAAAACCTCTTGAATATCGACATTAATGTCGTTATAATAATAAAAACGACATCAATGTCTATTATGGGGAAACAGGGGGAAAATTTAAATGAAAAGTTTAATGAAAAATAAGGGTTATGTAACATTAATGGTCGCTCAGGCTATATCAAGTATTGGGGATTGGTTAAGTATTGTCGCTATCATAACTCTCGTTGGTTTAAAGTGGAATGCTACACCTATGGAAGTATCCCTTATCTTTTTGTGCTTGGCTGTTCCAATGGCGCTGTTAGGTCCAGTAGCAGGAGTTGTGGCAGATAGGCTTAATAGAAAGACGTTAATGATAGTATCCGATGTTGTGCGTGCAGGACTCATCCTTATATTGACGATTGCTGATGCTATATGGATGGTATATATTTGTTTGTTTATAATTGGTGTGTTTTCGGCGGTGTTTGTTCCTGCGAAAAACGGTAAGTTAAAAGAACTAGTACCTCAAGATGATATGAAGGGTGCCATGTCAATTACATCTATGATTGATTCAACTACGAAGGTAATCGGGCCATTATTAAGTGGGTTATTAGTTGCAGCGGTTGGTGCAAAACTAGTATTTTATATCGATTCAGCAACTTTCATCGTGTCAGCTCTAATCATTTTGTTTTTACCAAATGCGGTAAATTCGTTTCAAGATGAAAATAATGAAGAAGAACACGTTAAATCGTCATTTAAAGCTGATTTTGTTTTGGGGATGTCGTTTATTAAATCTAATAGATTTATGCTTGTAGGAATGTTCTTTTTAGGTTTTAGTCTATTGATATTACAGTTATCTGATTCTCAAATTATTGTGTTAATTAGAGAGTTAACGACAGCATCTCCTGATTTGTTTGGGTATGTAGTTGCAGCAGCTGGCGTAGGGACGTTTTTTTCCGGATTACTATTAGCGAAAAAAACTGAATATAATGCTTTTCCGTTAATGCTAATAGGCGTTTGTGGAATCGGTCTTAGTTTTGGTATGATGTCCGTATTAACTTATGTTGATTTAGACTATTCGATTATATGGGGTATTGTACTTGGATTTTTTGCAGGGTTTGCAGCTGGTGTTGTTTTTGTACCATTTTATGCAACTGCACAGGTTGAAACACCTGGTCACATGACAGGAAGGGTATTTGGGGTCATTAATAGTGTTACAACAACAGCAACGATTATTGGACCGCTACTAGGTGGATGGCTTGCAACGTCAATAGGAGTTATTCCAACGTTTATGATTACTGCCTCACTCTTGATTATCGTATCATTCATAGGGTTTTTCGCAAAAAACAGCATAGAGAGGGGAAAGGATAATGTGTCCGAAAGTAAGCCAGGAGCATCTACAGAAGCGACGAGCTAAAATTATAAAGGCAGCAGTACAAGTGTTTATAAAACATGGGTACGAAAGAGCTACGATGAAGCACGTGATGGAGGAAGCTGAAGTAAGTAGGGGTGGATTGTATCAATATTTCTCAAATAAAGAAGATTTATATGAAACAATTTTAAAGGAAGCCTTAGCAAAAGGAGTTTCAAAAAACAAAGAACTGTTGGAAGGTAGCGTAGATTCATACTGGGAGTTACTATTACTGAGCATGCATGGTAAAGCAAAAGAGCCTAGTGATGAAGTGGATGAGTTTGTTCCAAGTAATTTAGAGTTTTTTATCACAGGTAGAAATGATGAGCGCCGAAGAAAATATGGCAGAGATCGGTATTATAATGTTTTTGAAATATATGACTCTGTCATTAAAGCGGGACAAAATAGTGGAGAATTTAGTAATAAGTATAATAGTGAAATTATCGCAAGATCGATTGTCGCTTTTAATGATGGCTTAGCACTCCATTCGATTTTACCTAAGGAAGATATTAAGAAGAAGGAACAGTCTATTATGTTTATTGAATATTTAAAAATGGCGTTGGGAGTAGATAAGCCTAAGTAAGGGTTTCTTATCATGCCATTCCTTCAATGAACTGTTTATTTCGATGATAAATGTTCTGAAAGCAAAGAGAACAAAGAGGAGCAATTTGTTACAAATAGTGAATATAAATCGTAGAGTTGTTTTTATTGGTATCTAAGGTCTATGACATGTGAGTCTAATTTTAAAGTTAGGCTCTAGTATTTATTTAAGGCTGCTCTCGCATAGATAGTTGTTTTCGTACTAAAAAATAAACACGTATACAACTAGATTACGTGGCAACTTTTCTTCTGTAAAACAGTGCCTGTTGTATAAAGCGACATCTTTATCTCCAAGTTTTCGAACGATAGCAATAAAGTTTCCGAAAAAAGAGCCTTTTTTTAAACAAACGTTTGTTTAATGTGTCATTCCAGCTTGCTAATTCTGGTTCGTGTACCCTCGTACTAATTAACATTCCTAGCATTCTGTCTTCAGAACATGCTCTTTTTGTAAACTTTATTGTTTTGTAACTAATAATAGATAGTAGATAGTGTGCTATCCGAACGCCATAACATAGCATAGTTACCATGTATATTAGATGTATACTCTTTAATATTTCTAGGACGAAGTATAACAATATATGAGTAAACAGCAACAATACGTAATAGGATAAAGCGTGATGTAGCTGACCTATGTTAACAAGTAGAAAAAGAACTATGGTAACAAGTAGAAAAAGAACTATGGTAACTTATATAGATTAATAGAATAGTAGATAAGAGAGGGTTTTTACATGATAACAATAGGGCTTATAAGGCATGGAGTTACTGAATGGAATGATTTAAACAAAGCTCAAGGTGTATCAGATATCCCTTTAAATGAAGAAGGCAGGAAACAAGCTTTAGCTGTCGCGAATCGCTTATTTAAGGAAGAGAATTGGGACGTACTTATTACAAGTGACCTACAAAGAGCAATAGAAACGGGACAAATTATTGGTGAGAAATTAAAATTACCTATTGCTTTTGTCGATGAAAGAATACGTGAAATTAACTGTGGCGAAATTGAAGGTACGACTGAAGAGGAAAGAGTAGAAAGATGGGGTAGCAAATGGTTTGAGATGGACCTTGGCATGGAAACATTTGACGATGTTGCAAAGAGAGGTGCCGAGTTTATAGAAGAAATAGTACATAAGTATCAACATAAAAGAGTGCTATTAATAAGCCATGGCGCTTTAATCGGTCTCACTTTGAAGCACTTACTTCCTGATAAATTTCAGAAAGTATATTTACATAATACGTCAGTTACCATATTAAATAATATAGAAGGTAAGTGGGCTTGTAACCTTTATAATTGTACGAAACACCTGAGGTAGTTTAACTCTTTTTTCAACCTTTTGGAGTAGTGCTTCTAAATCTAATTATTGATGAAAAATATATACCTTTCTCCGACGTTAACGACGTCGCTTTTTTTTATGATTAAAGTAACACTAGACAAAGGAGAGAGGGACAGATGAAGAATAAAGTTGTGATGATAACTGGAGCGTCTAAAGGGTTAGGTAAGGCATTAGCGATAGCTTTTGCAAAGGAAGGTGCAAATTTAGCCATTTGTGCAAGGGGTAAGATAGCCTTACAGGAAGTGGAGCAAGAGTTACTTTCATATGGTGTAATGGTGTTAGCAATGAAGGCTGATGCATCTGAGCCTAGAGATGTGGAAAGGTTTGTGGCAATCACGGAAGATACTTTTGGTCATATTGATGTGCTAATTAATAACGCTTCAATGCTAGGTCCAAGTCCGATGCCATATTTACTTGATTATCCTGAAGAGGATTTTCAGCAAGTTTTAAAAGTTAATACAGTTGGTCCGTTTCTTGTAACTCGACGCGCCATTAGTAGTATGCTTCAACGAAATAAAGGGTCAATTATTAATGTTACTTCTGAAGCTGGTCATGTTGGTTATGCTGGATGGGGTGCTTATGGTATTTCAAAATTTGCATTAGAAGGATTAACAGAAACGTGGGCAGATGAGGTTGCTGAAACAGGAGTACGAGTAAATATGGTTGATCCGGGAGAGATGGACACTGAAATGCATGATCTTGCAGTTCCAGATTGCGATTATCCTCTTGCAAATCCAAAAGATTTAACAGATGTTTTTCTCTATTTAGCTTCTGATAAAGCTAGTAAGGTTAATGGACAAAGGTTAAATGCACAAACATACCTTGAAGACAAGGAGGATTTATGATGCAGACTGCTTTGAACTTTGAACTACCTAATCAACTCAATGCATCATCCCCTCCAGAAAGGCGAGGGCTTCGAAGGGATTTTGTGAGAATGATGGTACTGAATCGTACGAATGGAGCAGTAAATCATTCAATATTTTTTAACTTAGACAAATTTTTAGCAGCAGGAGATGTACTCGTTTTAAATAATAGTCGAACAGTCCCTGCCATTTTATATGGTGAGCAACTTCGGGGTCATAATGAAGTAAAGAAACGAGTTGAAATACGTTTAGCACATCGACTTACAGATAGTAGCTGGGAAGCATTAGTTGTGAATGATGATGTAATGGTCGGTGATCGCTTGATGATTTCACCTACATTATGCGCTACCGTGAAGGAAGACAGAGAACCTTTCTTTTTACTACAGTTCTCGTTAAAAGGCTCAGAGCTTTATGAACAAATTTATTCGCTAGGTGAGCCCATTCGATACGAATATATAACAGAGCGGTGGGGGTTAGATTATTATCAAACTGTCTATGCAGCACAGCCAGGATCTGTTGAAATGCCATCTGCAGGGCGTGCATTTAGTTGGGAGCTGTTATTAAAACTACAGCGAAAGGGAATTAAACTAGCATTTATTCAGCTTCATACAGGATTAAGTTATTTATTGGATGATAAATATCATCAACAACCATCTGAAAATAATGAATCATATGATGTACCTCCAGAAACAGTTAAGATAATTAGAGAAGCGAAACGACATGGTAATAGAGTAATAGCTGTCGGTACGACTGTTGTAAGAGCATTGGAAACTGTTGCAAACGAAGGGGATATATTATCATCACAAACAGGGTGGACGAATTTATATATAACAAAAAATTATCCTTTACAAATTGTCGATGGCTTAATTACTGGGTTTCATGAACCTGAAGCTAGTCACCTACAATTATTATCAGCATTTATTAATGAGGGTTACTTAATGGAGGCATATCAGCAAGCCATTGAAGAAGGCTATTTATGGCATGAATTCGGTGATATGAATATGATCTTATGAGCTTAATCAAAGGCTTTCACCATATTGCGCTTGAGGTTCAGCATGTCAACAAGTCCATTCAGTTTTATCGAAAACTGGGCTTTGAAATTGAAAAGACAATCATTGTTGAAGATGAGCCAATCACGTTTCTAATATTTGATCAGTTCCGTCTTGAATTGTATGAAAATGAACGGGTATCTTCTAGTGACGATATTCATTTTGCGTTTGAAGTTGAAAGCATACACAATATTATTGCTTGGCTAAATGAGAATGAAATCAAGATTGTAGAAGGTCCATTGGAATTGGATAATGGATGGCAAACGGTCTTTGTAAGTGGCTTGGACGGTGAATTAATTGAATTTATACAGTGCGAGTAAAATAATGGGATTGGTAGTCAGCCTATAAATGGCATACTTGCTTTTCTGCTATGTAAGGAGGATATCCATATTCACGAGATAGTGATTTTAAAAAACTAGCTTCTACTTTGTAATTATACGAAGTAGAAGCTTTTTTGCTCGCTTAATAATGCATTTATTTAGCTTTTTCTTCAAATGATTTGGCTATTTCTACAATTACATTTGTTGCTTTAAGCATATTTTCCACCGAGATAAACTCATATTTACCGTGGAAGTTTTCACCACCTGTAAAGATATTAGGTGTAGGCAGTCCCATGTATGAGAGTTGCGAACCATCCGTACCACCACGAATTGGTTCTATAATTGGTTTAATTTCAAGCTTTTCCATTGCTTCATGTGCAATGTCAATGATTTCTTTAACGGGTTCAATTTTTTCTCTCATGTTGTAATATTGATCATTCATTTCTAAAATAATATTGTCATTTCCATATTCCGCTTTGAGTTCATCAGTAATCTTTTGAATCATAGCTTTTCTAGCATTAAATTTTTCTCTATCAAAGTCACGGATAATATAATTTAATACAGTGTGCTCAACGTCTCCTTCAATGGAAATGAGATGGTAAAACCCTTCGTATCCATCTGTGTATTCAGGTGATTCCTCTTTTGGAAGGCGTCGATTAAACTCCATTGCAATCTTAGCGGAATTGACCATTTTTCCTTTGGCAGAGCCTGGATGTATATTGTTTCCTTTTACTTTAACTTTTGCTCCTGCTGCATTAAAGCTTTCGTATTGAAGTTCTCCTAGTGGCCCTCCGTCAATCGTATAAGCATATGTAGCATTAAATGCATCAACATTAAACTTATGAGGTCCTCTACCAATTTCTTCATCAGGTGTAAATGCTACTCGAATTTTACCATGTTTGATTTCTGGGTGCTTAATTAAATAAGCCATTGCGGTCATAATTTCTGCAATACCAGCCTTATTATCAGCTCCCAGTAAAGTCGTACCATCTGTTGTAATGAGTGTATGTCCTTTGTAGTCAGCTAGATAAGGAAAGTCCTTTGGAGAAAGTGTGATATGTAATTTTTCATTTAAAACAATATCGTTTCCATCATAGCTTTCAACAATCTGTGGATTTACACCTGTACCAGTAAAGTCAGTTGCAGTATCAACATGTGCTAAAAAGCCAATCGTTGGGACTTCTTTATCAGTATTGGATGGGAGAGTAGCCATAACATAACCATTTTCATCAATTGAAACTTCCTCCATGCCAATTTCCTTTAGTTCATCTACTAACATATTAGCAAGTGTCAGCTGACCAGGAGTTGAAGGACATGTTTGACTCTCTTCATTGGACTGAGTATCCACTTTTACATAAGAAGTAAATCGTTCGATCATTTCATTCTTCAACATTAACTATCATCCCCTTTTTATGTATATTTTCATCTTACCATAATGACGATTACAAGCACTAATAAGGATCCTTTAACGGGTGTTTTCTTCAAAACAGTAGGCTTATTTTCGTAGAGTTTGTTGAGATTGTAATTAATTTTTGGTTTGAAAATTTATGTTTACAATAACTTGCTGACTTTAGGATGGTTGGTTTTCTATAAAAATAAAAGTCGCTTAAGGAACAACTAAACTATACGATAGCTTATCCTCGAAAACATTAGATGACAACATCTATAACTTCTTCTATATGTAACTATTACACATCACCGGATTAACGCAATTGAGGTAAGACCGCAAATTTGATTTAATTGTTTATAAGTGTTAGAGTTTTATTATTGTTTAGGTGTAAGATGAATATTTCGATAAAAAATTGCTCTCGTTCTTGGGTTTGTTGCGACAACAATCTTGATAAAGGGAGTATCTTTTTTTGGTTATAAATCGTTATAAGTTTTGGGGGAGGGATGAAGTGATGAAAGCTAAAGAGCCTTTATGGACTAAATCGTATATTATGCTTATGTTAGGTAACTTATTTGTTTTCATGTCGTTTCAAATGTTGATTCCAACGTTACCTCCATATATTAAGTCAATAGGTGCGTCAGGATTAGAAATTGGCTTAGTTACAGCGTTGTTTTCAATAGGTGCTGTATTGAGTCGTCCGTTTATTGGGTATATGCTTGAATATAAGGAAAGAAAGTCACTTGTGCTAATAGGTGTCATCTCTTTATTAATAGTTACGTTACTATATCCAGTATCTCAATTAGTTGTCCTTTTTTTGGTTTTTAGGTTTTTACACGGGCTTGCTTGGGGATGGTCTACAACGGTCAATGGAACGGTAGCTTCAGATATTGTACCTAGTTCTCGTTTAGGGGAAGGGTTAGGATATTTTGGCCTTTCTATTACGCTTGGAATGATTATCGCTCCAAGTCTAGGAATTTATTTATTTCAAGTTACATCATTTTCTAACCTTATATATATTTCTGCAATATTAGGACTTATCTCTATTTGTTTATTATTTCTTATTCGTTACCAAACTCCAGATACAGTTAAAGCAACAAAAAAAGAAGACTTAAAGTTTTCTTATTTGGGCTCATTAGTTGAAAAATCTAGCTGGTATCCAGCTTTTATAACTATCATCGCAACATTTGGCTACGGTTCTGTTGTAACATTTATCGTCATATTTGGAGAAGAACGTGGTATAGATCAAATTTTTCTATTTTATTTGTTTAATGCGATAATGGCGACTATTTCTCGACCAATTGCTGGAAAATGGTTTGATAAAAATGGTCCAATGGGAATTGTGTTAAGCTGTCTTACGTTAACCTTTATTGGGTTATGGGTACTATCAATGGCTTACTCTAATTTATTTATTATTATTTCAGGTATCTTATTTGGAATTGGTTTTGGATCATTAATTCCAACATTACAATCGTGGACGTTATCTAAAACACCTCCTAATCGTCGAGGTGTAGCGAATGGAATGCTGTTTTCAGCTATTGACCTTGGTATTGGTTTAGGTGGATTAGTATTTGGTATTTTAGCAACGTTTTTTGATATAGCTACATTGTTCCAAATATCCAGTATCTTTCTAGTAATAGCGATAATAGCTACATTATTTGAAGGTCGAAAAAATAAAATTGCTCAGCAGCATTCAGTATCATCTTAGGGGCAATAATTTTAAAGGAATATTAAAAGAAACTTCTCATTTATATTGGGAAGTTTCTTTTTGCATTAAGTACTTTTCATAATAAGAGCTGAGCATGAATGTAAATATTCGTCGGTGCATCTTTTCGTCTCTATTGACTATTAACATTTTATCATACATTTAGTTGCTCAAATATAAGTGCAAAAAAGACAAAGCTTAAGAAAATAGCCTTAGAATGTTCTACATTTTAAAATAGATAGTGAAGGGTGTATAATTTAAGTTAAGAATAATTGTCTATTTTTAGTGATTTGAGTCGAATTTTTTATGGGTTGAAAGGACTGATTATCATGTTTTTGGATTGGTTTAGTTCATTAAATCCAACGGTACAAGCGTTATTAGGTGGCATGCTTACATGGGGGTTAACTGCGCTAGGAGCAGCGACAGTTTTCTTTTTTAGAAAAATTGATAAGCATATTTTAAATATGATGTTAGGTTTTGCAGCGGGTGTAATGATTGCTGCGTCTTTTTGGTCGCTATTAGCTCCATCGATTGAATTTAGTGAACAGAATGGTCAAATTCCTTGGTTAGCACCAGCCATTGGTTTTTTACTAGGTGGGTTGTTTATACGGTTATTAGACTTTATCGTGCCACATTTGCATTTAGGTGAGAGAAAAGAAAAAGCAGAAGGCCCCGAAACGAAGTTTCAGAAATCTACACTGTTATTTTTAGCTATAATGTTACATAACATCCCTGAAGGTCTTGCGATAGGTGTAGCTTTTGGTGCTGCTTCGTTGGGGATTGGTGAAGCATCTTTAATTGGTGCGATTGGTCTTGCAATAGGAATTGGTATTCAAAATATGCCGGAAGGAGCTGCTCTTTCAGTTCCATTAAGAGGGGAAGGGATGTCTAGGGCACGAGCATTTCATTACGGACAGCTCTCAGCAATTGTTGAGCCGATTGCAGCTGTCATTGGTGCAGCAGCTGTTTTACTCGTTCAACCTATTCTTCCATATGCGTTAGCTTTTGCAGCAGGTGCGATGATTTTTGTTGTCGTTGAAGAACTTATTCCAGAATCTCAATCATCTGGCAGCACAGATTTGGCTACACTTGGACTAATGGGTGGCTTTGTCGTCATGATGATTTTGGACGTAGCGTTAGGGTAACAGAGGTGAGAAGCAGATCCTGATAGGGTCTGCTTGTTTTGTTTTTAACAATTAATTTTAGTATGGTGTTGATTTTATGTATGTTTTTCATTTAAACTTGAAAAACAAATGATGATACTTACGTGTAAACAGTATTATTATGTATAAATTTTTAATTAAATTAACGATACAAGATACGATATTTAGTTCGGGCACGTTCCACTCGGGGGGACTTCACCAATTCCAGCGCCTGCAGGTGTAATGCGATTATAGGGCATTACTGGGGAGAGGCAGGATGGCAACATACCACCGTTGTCATCAGAGGACGAGGTCTCGTATTTAGGTGGAATTGAAGGTGCTTACGCTTCTTTTATTGGAGAGAATGGAAATGAATAATCAAATAAATGAGACGTATGACATTATGGAAGTATGTCTACTTGCAGGAAAAATAATGTTACAAAGTGGTGCTGAAACTTATCGGGTTGAAGATACGATGACGCGTATCGCAAGAGCTTTTGATGTGAAGGAATCACATAGCTTTGTTACTCCAACTGTCATCATTTTATCAATTGAAGGGGTAGATCCGACTAAGACTAAGCTAGTTAGAATTTCTGAAAGAACGACAGATTTGCATAAAGTTACTTTAGTTAATAGTATTTCAAGGCAAATTAGCAGTGGTGAATTAACTATTGAGCAGGCATATCAATCATTAAGAGAAATAGAACAGTCCAATGTAGCTTTTCCATTTTTTGTGCAAATTTTAGCTGCAGCTTTTACCAGCGGTTGCTTTTTAATTATGTTTGACGGAGAGTGGCGAGATTTCATACCAGCATTTATTGCTGGTGGTGTGGGCTTGTTTTTTGTGATTTATTTACATAGGCTAGTCCCTATAAAGTTTTTTGCTGAGTTCACATCTTCAGTCATTATTGGTTTGTTAGCTTTATTGTTTGTGCAAATTGAGCTTGGGTATGAACTCGATAAAATTATAATAGGTTCAGTTATGCCATTAGTTCCTGGTTTGCTCTTAACGAATGCTGTAAGAGATTTAATGGCTGGTCACCTCATGTCAGGCTTAGCAAAAAGTGCAGAAGCCTTATTAACTGCATTTGCAATTGGTTCGGGGATAGCAGTGGTGTTTATGATCTTTTAGAAAGGGGCTGTAAGAATGATTATAGAACAACTTGTAACAAGTTTTGTTGCAGCAGCAGCCTTTGGCATTATGTTTAATGTTCCAAGAAAATCGTTGA
This sequence comes from Bacillus sp. SM2101, assembly GCF_018588585.1. Taxonomy (NCBI): domain Bacteria; kingdom Bacillati; phylum Bacillota; class Bacilli; order Caryophanales; family Bacillaceae; genus Bacillus; species Bacillus sp. SM2101. The sequence continues at coordinate 311,278 of NZ_JAEUFG010000002.1, read as the reverse complement.
TTAAGTGTGGCTTTGTTGGGATGTTAGGATGGATCATTTATGTCTTGTTAACGGGTAATGATATCGATTCAGTATTTTCAACAGTTGTAGCATCGTTTGTAGTTGCTGTAATGAGTCAGATTTTTTCCAGAATGTATAAAACACCAATTATTGTTTTTATCGTATCTGGAATTATCCCTTTAGTACCAGGTGGGTTAGCCTATGATGCAATGAGGAATTTTGTTCAAAATGATTATAATACTGCAATAAATTTAGCAGCTAAGGCATTTATGATTTCAGGTGCTATTGCCATTGGCCTTGTGTTTTCGGAAGTAATCAATCAAGTAATTAGAAAATCAAAACTTACATTAAATAGATCAGGCTACTCAAAATAGTAGCTATGTAATAAATATAAAATGTCACTCGAATTGGTTGTTACTTGTCGTTCTAAGATATAAGCAAGTATACACCAAGCATTTATGGCATCTACATTTACCATTAATGAGATCCCACATATAACTTTCATGATTTAAAATAGCAACAGAATTTTAAAAAAGAGACAAAAAAACAGACAGGTTGGTTCTTTTTTTTTTGAATATGAATATATCATTAGGAAGTACGTTTCTTATTCATGCAGTACTAGCGAATCTGTAATTGGCTAAAAAGAGAAAACGTCGAAGCTTTGATAGTAAAAATGCTATCTTGGTAATACAGCTTCATTGAACAAGGATAAATCCCACGTAATATCAATCAGTGTTTTTATCATTTCATAAGAGAATGCTGATTGACAAGGGTTGATAGTATACACGACCATATCTAAATGATATGATAATAAGCAAATATATCCAGTATTGGGGTGGTGAATGTGGTGGAAAGTACAATGATTCCGCTTCGTAAATTAGGTAAATCGGACTTGGAGATTTCTGCACTGGGACTTGGTACGTGGCAATTTAGTAAAGGGAATGGCATGGTAGGCCGTTTTTGGCCAGTGCTAGAAAAAGAAGAGATTCAAGAAATAGTAAAAATTAGTTTAGAGGGCGGTATTAATTGGTTTGACACTGCAGAGGTGTATGGGAAAGGGAAGTCAGAGGAAGGGCTTGCTGATGCATTGAATGGTCTTGGAGACAAGGCGAATGATGCATTGATTGCTACAAAATGGTGGCCTGCTATGCGTACTGCAAAATCAATTACAAAAACAATTGATGAGAGGCTGAAGGCGTTAAAAGGAAGAAAGATAGATTTATATATGGTTCATCAACCATTTTCTTTTTCCAGTGTTAAGGCTGAAATGGATGAAATGGCTGAGTTGCTGAAAAGTGGGAAAATCTGTCATGCGGGTGTAAGTAATTTTAATGAGGAGAAAATGCGGGAAGCACATAAAGTATTGGATCAACATGGTTTTCCACTCGTTTCTAATCAAGTGAAATATAGCTTATTAGACAGGAGAATTGAGAAGAACGGTATATTAGATGCTGCTAAGGAACTCGGTATCACACTTATTGCGTATTCTCCTTTAGAGCAAGGGTTACTCACAGGGAAATTTCATAAAAATCCAGATTTAATTAAAAATATGTCGGGGCCACGTAAACACTTTTCTTCTTTCAAAACATCTACACTTGAAAGAACGAAACCACTGATTGATTTACTTGACAACTTGGCTGATGAATACAATGTTTCACCAAGTCAAGTTGCTTTAAATTGGCTCATCCACTTTCATGGGGAAACAATCGTTGCCATTCCTGGTGCAACAAAAAACCATCATGCACAAGAAAATATTGGCGCACTAACATTTAAATTGTCACAAAACCATCTTGATGAATTAGATATGGTGTCTAGAGATGTTTCTGTGAAATGATTGAAATACATATATAAAGTAGCCAATTTTAGAATTCAACGAGTTGCAATCAAGTTTCAACCTCGTTGAATTCTAATTATATAAAGCTTTGTTCCAGCTTGTTTGATTTTTAAATAGATTTCTAATGTGCGGAAGTATAAATGGCTTCCAATAGCTAAGTGTTTAGCTACTCCAAAAATAAAACACCTTTCCTTATCCCTTCAATCTATCAAACTACCCGTTTATAATAAACTAGTGTTAAGTTATCGTTTATTTTTTTGTGTAAACCTATCTTTGTATAGCCCATTTTTTCATATAAGTAACAATTACGCTTTTCCTCTAGGATCGTTAATAATTCCCAACTCTTTGCTTGAGGGTACATTTGCTCAATTAATTGTAATGTTTTTTGAGCTAGCCCATTTCCCTGATAAGATGGGAGAATAAACATAGGGCTAATCCAAAATCGTGTTTCTTCTTTCGAATATATACATATCCCACCAATTAGTGTTTGGTTGACAATGATTTTATAGAAATTTCTGTTAGGGTCGATAATTCTTGTAATTACTCGATCAATTTTTTCATTTGCAGGGTTTGTTTCATAATCTTTATACTTATGTAATAAGGGTGTAAATGCAGCTACTTGTATATCAAAAATAGCTTGTGCATCAGCTTTTGTTGCTATAACTAATTTGGGTTCCATCATCTTCACTCCAGTATATTGACGATTAGCTTTACAATTATAAGAGAAGCTAATCGTATGGATAATATTTATTTTAACGGCTACTTCCACATCTACATTGTAGAAAGTTCATTGCCCTGTGCCTCTTAATGACTGGTGACCACTCATTATTTACCAATAGTAACATAGAACAAAAGGAATCTTAACAGCTCCCTTGTTATCTACATTATTTCAATTCGAGTTCTAATCCAAAATAATTTAAAAATTAAGATAGAAAAGGTATGATAGAACTTAATATAAAATCGGATTAGTAATGTATGGAGGATTATTTATGCCAAGAGTGCTATCATTTCTTAAACCGTACCGTCTCCCAGTTGTTATTGCACTGTTGCTTATGCTTATTGAATTAATAGTAGAGCTGTGGCAACCGTTGTTAATGGCGAAAATTATTGATGATGGAATTCAACAACAGGATATGACTGTCGTGTTGAAGTGGGGCGGTTTAATGATTGGGTTATCGTTTATCGCTTTTATATCAGGAATTATTAATACGTTCTATGCTGCGCATGTGGGTCAGAGCTTCGGCTACGATGTGAGGCAGGAATTGTTTAAAAAAGTTCAATCTTTTTCATTTGCTAACTTTAATAAGTTTCCGACATCATCACTCGTTACCCGTACGACGAATGATGTAACACAAGTGCAAAATACAGTGTTTATGAGCTTGCGAATTATGCTACGTGCACCGTTATTAATAATCGGTGGAACGATTATGGCACTCGTAGTGAATGTGAAGCTAGCTCTTATTTTTTTAGCAAGTGTGCCGGTATTGTTCATCTTTCTTCTTTGGGTTATGAGAAGAGGGTGGCACTTATTTCAGTCTGTGCAGAAAAAGCTAGACACTGTAAATAGAGTAATGAGGGAAAATTTAGCTGGCATGAGATTAATTAAAGCGTATGTACGAAAGGATTACGAGTCAAATCGATTCTCAACTGCTAGCGCTGAGTTAAGAGGCCAGACAACATCAGTGTTTAGGTTGCTAGAAATAACTGTGCCAATCTTACTTTTAGTTATGAATATTAGTGTAATTGCTGTTCTTTGGTATGGGAATACAGGTGTAATTGCAGGAGATGTAGCAGTCGGGGAAGTTGTTGCAATTGTTAACTATGCGACTCGAATTACAGCTGCTCTATCGGTATTCTCGTTTATCATTATGGCTTTCTCACGTGCCAGTGCATCTGCTGAACGTATTACAGAAGTGCTTCAAACAGATATTGATGTAATAAATTCATCTGATACGAATTCTTCATTGCAAATCAGGGAAGGAAAAGTAGCTTTTCGCAATGTTTCGTTTCAATATCCAGAAAAGCAAGAACCGGTGATACAGAATATATCCTTTGAAGTAAACCCTGGAGAAACAGTCGCCATTTTAGGGGCAACTGGCTCAGGTAAAACATCTATTGTTCAACTTATTCCTCGTCTTTACGATGTGAGTAAGGGCAGTATTTTTATAGATGATCACGATATAAAAACGATGAGGCTTGAACATCTCCGCAGAAGCATAGGATTCGTTCCTCAAGAAGTATTATTATTCACAGGTTCAATTAAAGAAAATATACGCTGGGGGAAAGAAGATGCTTCTATGGAAGAAATCATTGAAGCCGCTAAACACGCTCAAATTCATGAAACGATATGGGAGCTTCCGAATAAGTATGAAACAGAGCTAGGTCAAAAAGGAATAAACTTATCAGGTGGCCAAAAACAACGGATTTCGATTGCAAGAGCACTTGTGAGGAAACCGAAAATGTTGTTATTAGACGATAGTACGAGTGCGCTGGATGTACATACTGAGTCAAAATTATTAAGAGCGTTAAAAACGTATGCTTGCACTACATTTGTTATTACTCAAAAAATTAGTACTGCTAAACAAGCAGATAAGATCTTACTAATAGATGAACAGGGTAACATACAAGAGGGGGATCATAAGTATTTATTAACTTATTCAGATCTTTATAACAGAATTGTTCATTCACAGCTTGGAAAGGAGGCACTTTATGATGCTCAAGCAACTAACTAAGCCTTTCCAATATAAAAGAATTGTTGAACACGATGACAAAGGAACTCAAGTTCAATCATCTAAAAAGAAGCCACAACAGTGGTTAACAACATTAAAAAGGATTTGGATGTACTTATCTTATAAAAAGAGCTTGCTCTCGTTAGTATTATTTATGGTTGTTGTAAGCTCAAGCCTTGCAATTATAGGGCCATTTTTAGTAGGGGTAGCGATTGATGATTATATTAATACGTCAAATACTGAAGGTTTTATAAAGCTATTAATCGGCTTAGCGGTTATATATGTATTACGCTCTTTAGCACTATTATTACAAAACTATTGGATGATTGGTATCGCGCAACAAACAGTTTTTAGGATGAGAAATCAGCTTTTTGAACACCTCCATAAGCTTCCAATCCCATATTTTGATAAGCGTCAGCATGGTGAGCTTATGAGTAGGGTAACGAATGACATTGAAAATGTGAGCTCAACGTTAAATAGTTCAGTTATTCAAATTTCATCGAGTATACTTACGTTAATCGGAACTGTTTCAGTTATGCTATGGCTGAGTCCATTGCTTACGTTGATCACGATGACAATTATCCCTTTGTTAATTTTGGGGATGAAGTGGATTACAAAGAGAACGAGAAGAGTGTTTAAAGAGCAGCAACGAAATCTAGGAGATTTAAATGGATACATTGAAGAAATCATATCTGGCCAAAGAATCGTTAAGTCTTTTTCTCAAGAAGAACGAGTCATCTCTGAATTTTTGGTTAAAAACGAGAGATTAAAAGGGACAGCGTTTTGGTCGCAAACTTATTCAGGCTTTATTCCTAAAGTAATGAATGTCCTAAATAATCTAAGCTTCGCCTTGATTGCAGGAATCGGTGGTTTATTTGCATTAAATGGTATGATTTCTATCGGTACAATTGTTATTTTTACGGAGTATTCAAGACAATTTACACGCCCCTTAAATGACTTAGCAAACCAATTTAATACACTATTATCAGCTGTTGCGGGTGCAGAGAGAGTGTTTGAGGTATTAGACGAAGATGAAGAAGAAGTCAAAGGAACTAATTTGACTCACCTTCAGGCTATTCAGGGTAAAGTGGATTTTTGTAATGTTTCTTTTTCGTATGAGGAAGCTGAAAGCACGATAACTGATGTCAGCTTTACTGTCACTCCTGGTGAAACAGTTGCCCTTGTCGGTCCTACAGGTGCTGGAAAATCAACAATTATTAATTTACTATCGAGATTTTATGATGTGGATAAGGGCAAGATTTTAATTGATGATCGAGATGTAACGACTGTAAATAGAGCGAGCTTGCGACGTAATATGGGCTTTGTATTACAGGATCCATTCTTATTTGAAGGAACAATAAGAGAAAATATTCGTTATGGAAGGCTAACTGCAACTGATGAAGAAGTTGAACAGGCTGCAGCTTTAGCAAATGCTCATTCGTTTATTCAACGATTACCACAACAATATGAGACAGTATTAACACAGGACGGTTCTGGAATAAGTCAAGGGCAAAAACAGTTATTATCTATTGCACGAGCGATTCTAGCAGATCCATCTATCCTCATTTTAGATGAAGCGACAAGTAGCATCGATACGATTACAGAAATTAAAATACAAGAAGCACTACAGCGATTAATGAACGGTAGAACAAGCTTTATTATTGCTCATCGACTGAACACAATTCGTAAGGCTGATCAAATTTTGGTATTAAATAATGGTCGTATCCAAGAAAAAGGAACACATGAAACACTACTAGAGAAAAAAGGGTTTTATAAAAAATTGGCAGGAATTTCTGTTAATTTGTCGAATGCAACAATGGGGGAATAATATGTAATTTTCATGCGTTTAACAAGGGGAATAATAGAAGGTGGCTCATGGTTACAATGACACAAATCCAACAATAGCTAAGAAGGGTTTGGAAAATTGTTACTAGAGTCACCTTTTAATTAAAGTGAATACTTATTTATGCTAACTTCCCAACAATGGTTCTTCTGGGAAATTTTATTACTCTTGGTATCAGATGTTAGCCAGGCTTTAGTAAGGAATGTTATATATTTAGTAGTAAACATTTATTAGTTTTATAGCTAAGGAGAGGTTCTGTCAACCAAATCGTTACCATATGCTACAAATAGTAACCTAGCAACAAAGTGACAGAAGCGGTACGTTTGAATGTTGCAAATTCTAGTGCACGCATTTAGCGTTGGTAATACTGGTGAGATCTTTCCTTAATGAACAATATAATAATAGATTCAACATTTATGTTCATATTTAATGTGGTTCTTATTATCATGGTACAGGACGCCTATAAGAAAAGGTTTTATATTGAGATGAGCAAACAGTTTAAATGCTAAGTTTTAGGTGGTGAACGATGAATATTCAGCCTTTTTTTGTGACCATTGTTGGTGCGAAATATTATGATAAATCTGAATATATTACTGTGGGAGAAATTGTAGTACTTATAAAAGATTACAATAATCCATATGATGATGAAGCGGTTGAAGTGTATATGCCTAATGTAGGGAAAATAGGTTATATTGCAAATAGCACTCGTACTGTAGCAAGGGGTACGAGGAGTGCAGGTAGGATATATGATACTTTTGGTGAATACTGTTTGGCAAAAATCATGTTTGTTTTACAAGGAAGTGCAATTGCAGAAATAGTCGATTTATTTCCTGCTAACAATAACTCAATAGTTAAAATTACTTCAGTAAATGAATAATCTTAAAGTAAACCTCTTGAAACATCCTCTTAGAGAAAAGGGAGTTATTTTAGAAGCCTCATTTGTAAGGCTATATTCACATAACAATTATTTTAGTACCCAACGTATAAAATTGTGTTTGCGATATCCTCATCAAAGTGACAACGCCTCCATTCTGCTGTTAATTTATTGAAATTATAATGATTTTATCGTGTATAAATTTATTTGGAAAATTATATAAGAAAAATGAAACTCTTTGACTGTTTGGCACGTATATGAGATGTATTATAAATATACTGTTGGAGGTTGGTTCAATGAATGATTCGGTGCTATTCATAATTATTATGACTACATTATTACTTATAATTAATGTTGTAATGATTCCAATTCAGTATGCTTATTTCAAAAAGATTGAGGAGGAAAAGAAAAATAAACAACTTTCTCAAGGAGAATTTTTTGATGAAATGGAATTCCAAGAGCAATTACTCCATTTCAATGCACATTCTAGCATATTTATTTTCCCAGCAAACTTCATTGCATATTCAATCTATAAGAAAAGAGTTCGTAGACAGCTCGCATAGGTAATTTAAACAAACGTTTGATTAAACTGAAACGATTGGATCACATAGCACCAAACACTAATTAATGGACCTACATCATTATAATTAGTGTTTAGTGTATGTGGTCTTTTTTAATAGAAATTGTTCAGTTTTGTATTGATAAACCTCTTAGATCGCTTTTTTATTGAAATATGTTAAACCGCTAACGAAAAAGGCTAGAAAGCTACCTAATATAACGAATAACAACGTTATTAAGGAGAAGTTTAATACACCAAATGTAGTATCACCGCTCGGTAACATTGCCAAAATAGGTTGTGCCCAAGGGTAATAAGGTCCGTATTTTGATTGAATGATTAAAATATTTGGTATTGTAAAAATAACATTGATTGCCAATGGAGCAGCAAAGCTAGCCCATGCAATAGATACAGATATTTGTAAAGCAGCTAAGGGGAATGTTGCGATCCAACCACCAAGTACCCCACGCAACAATATACCCCAAGGAATCGCTTGATCAAAACCTCTTATTTGACCGACAGCGAGTATTGCTATTAAAAATAACAGCTGTGTAACGAGCAGTATAATCATTACTAATAGAAGCTTTGACATATATACGCTAGTCCGAGAAACGGGCAAGGCTAACAGTTGCTTCCAACTACCACCAACATGCTCATAACGACAAACGAACGCTGCAAATATGCCAGTTAATAACGGTAGAAATAACAATGCATGAACGATCGTCATCATACTAAGTGTATATAACCAGTCTGCGCCTGGAATTTCTAACGGTGCTAATAAGCCTGTAATAAAGGCAAGTGCAGGACTTACAAAAATAAGTAACCAAATCGGTGATTTTCTAAGCTTTAACCATTCAGAGCGTAGAATATTATTAAATGCTTTCACTTAATTCACGTCCCTTCGCCCAAAATCAATAAGGCTAAGCATAAAAATAACCATACCTACTAATATACCTGCTAATACAGTGTATTCTACCTTACTCCAATCATTAATAAGCATGGGCCATTTCCAAAAAATCCAGTCTGGTAGCACGATAGAATACATCGATAGTACGCCACCTAAAATGCCGATAGTTAAAGGGATTGCTTGATTTTTGAATACAATTGACAACCAAATCTGCAAAGTTAAGATTGGTAGTGCTGCGAAAAATGGATAAAAGGATACTTTTAAGAGTTGTATATAAGGTATGCTAACTCCAAATTTAAATATGAAACCAAGAATGATTGAGCCGATGCCTAATAGTAAACAAGACAGGAATAAGAGCATGGCTGATAAATAAAACTTTGAAGAAAAAACGGTAATTCTTGAAACAGGTAAAGCTAAAAGCTGCTTCCATGAATTCACTTGATGCTCTATATTAGCTATCATAGACGTAATAATTGCAATTCCTAGCACTAATGTAGGCGTAGCTAATTGTTGGATATTTTCTAGGAGCCCTCCCCATAAATCAGCGGCATAATAATTTGTAAGATAGTCATAGCGCACCCCAAAGTTTACCGCTTGTAAGGCTATTACACCAAACGGACCTAAAAAGATGAGAAACCATATCATTTTTTTGCGTACTTTTAACAGGTCTGAAGATAATACTTTTGCGATCATAGGCTACCAGCCTCCCCAACGAGTTCGAGGAAGATATCTTCTAATGATTTTTTTATTTCCTCTACACGATAAATGGACACATTTTCATGTACGAGCGTTTTAATGATATGTGCAATTTGAAAATCTGTTATGTTGTCAAATAATAGTGCTGACTCATTTTGTTCAACTGTATATCCATTTGCTATCATCGTGCGGTAAGCTATATTAGCATCACTAACTGCAACGTGCACTTTACTCTTTGCCCGTAGTCTTAATGTTTCAATAGAATTTTGAAAAATCATTGATCCTTTTGAAATGACACCAACTTGTGTTGCCATTTGGTCAATTTCACTAAGTAGGTGGCTAGATACGAGAACGGTGATACCATGTTCTTTCGGCATATTTTTGATTAACTCGCGAATTTCTAAAATACCAGACGGATCAAGACCGTTAGTAGGTTCATCCAAAATAAGTAATTCGGGATTTCCTAATAATGCAGTAGCGATCCCTAATCGTTGCTTCATTCCAAGAGAATAGCCTTTCACAGCCCTTTTTGCATCCTTTGTTAAACGTACAATTGAAAGGACCTCGTCAATTCTCTTTTTTGGTACGTCAAGAATTTTTCGCACGGCTTCCAAATTTTCATAGCCAGTTAAATGGCCATAGTAAGATGGAGATTCAACGAGAGAACCGGTCTTTCTAAGGATTGAAAGCTTATCTTGTTTTAGTTGTCGTCCGAACATAAAAATTGCCCCTGAAGATGGCTTTATCAATCCTAAGAGCATTCGGATGGTAGTCGTTTTTCCTGCACCATTTGGACCTAAAAACCCGTAAATTTCTCCAGATTTTATTTCTAAATTTACACGATCAACTGCGATTCTTCCTTTAAAGCGTTTCGTTAAATTTGTCGTTTGAATAATATATTCACTCATTATGATCACCTCGTCTTTCATCCTACACACCGTAGGTTAAAACGAGAGGAACTGTTAGTTTAAATTTTGTTTAAAATGTACCAACCGAGGAAAAAGTGTCAGTTGTTTTCTACAGCTTGATCCTGACAAACATCAAATTATTAATATTGTCTCTTTCAGTATTTAAACCTGAAATTGATTCATGAAACGGCGGTCAATCCAATTCTTTGCATACCATGTCCACTTCCCTGAGGTAGCAAACGTACCATAAGTTAACAGTGCATGATGATTGCCAATAGATATTAGTGCTAAATAATTTTTTTGAGGTTGATATTCAAGTAAATCCTTCTTCTGTACTATACGGTTAAGATTTTTCCATAATACTGGACCCTGTCTAACAGCTGTTACACCATTTTTAGGTATATTTAGGTCTGATTCGATAGAAATACAGTCACCTGCTCCAAATATATGAGGATATCTAATGTTCTGTAATGTACTTTTTATGAGCATGAAGCCGTGTGAATCTGTCGGTAAGGATGAATTTTTAAATAATGGGGAAGCTTGAGGTCCCCCTAAATATATTAAGTGAGAGTAATTGATTCTAATTCCTTTTTGTGTAATTAAATTTTCCTTTGTTACTGTGGCTACAGTTTCTTTACTAACTATATTTAATCCGGATTTATGTGCCAATTGCGTTATGATTTTTGATGACCTTATCCCTGTAGAATGAAGTAGAGGAGATGAATGAACTAACGTGACTTCACTGTCATTAGGGGTATACTTTTTTTTCCATGCTAACAATGACAGAGCCATTTCAATACCAGATGCTCCACCTCCGACAATAACTGGGTGCTTACTACAGCGTAGATCATTTATATGTTTCGGGAAAAGATGATTCGGTTTAACTGCAATGCTATTGTTAGCTAAATTTGGTATGTTGGGATCAATATTTAAGGAGCCAATATCAAAGGAAACATAATCAAAAGAGATCGTTTGCCCACTTGCTGTGTAAAGAGTATTGTTAATAGGATCAATAGAGCTTATTGTTAATTCTATAAATTGAATACCCACCCATTTCGATAATTGTAATAAATCAATTCTTATGTCTGACTCTTCATATAATCCTTCTACAAAACCTGAAAACATACCTGAATAATATTGATATCTAGAGCTAGAAACTAGAACCCATTCAATATCGGGTTGTTTATTTGTCTTTAGTTTTTTCACGCAGTGGAGATGGCTATGACCTCCACCAACGAGTACAATCCTTTTCATATCTAAGTCAGCCCTTTTAGTAGTTTGTTCTTATCATACTCTTTTAGACGAGGAAGGAAAAAGAATATGCTTAATTTAAACAGAGTATCAGTTGACATAAATAATCGCCCATAAAACTTAAGAAATTCTTTATATTTATATAAAACAAAATTTAAGAATTGCTGGTTACAATAAAAAAAACGTGAAAAAGAAAATTAAAGTGTAGTATACGTTGTACCCATGCTGTAACAGGATTAAAAAGTAAAAGGTATCTACTTTAAAATATACTAAGGCTCTTTTCGTAAACTAATTTGCTCTTGCTATCAAATTAGTAACTTAAAAAGTGGTTTTATATTGTTAGCTATCGTTGTACAGAAGAAAAGATGCCACGAACGCTAGTTGTGTGGGTGTTTACTTCTTAATACGAAAATAACAGTCATTGCGAAAATAATATAGATTTATCAATTAGAGTTAAAGCTAGGAATCTTCTGGAAAAAGAAATAGAAAACCAAATAGAGGCTGTTCTCACAATATTTGATAAATACAATGTTGACGAAGAAAGAATACTAATATGGCTTTTATCTTCAATTTTAGATCAGGCGTTATGGATAAAGGATACCATGAAAAATTAATACAATCTCCTGATTCAGAACAGTATTCAAAATTTATAGAGCGAGATAAAAACTAAGTCAAATCTGCTAGAATTAAAAAGGAAAAAATTATAGAATAAAATGTAACTGATGAAGACAAGGAAGAATTTGGTCTCTTTTATTAATTATTTATAGCAAAGAGTATTGTATTGGAAAATTAGATCGTCAGATGAATCAGAGTTTGAAGAGTTAGTGGCAGACATACCAAATGAGGTGCAAAGTTTCATTAACTCAGAATATATCAGGAAGACTATTAAAGATGACCAGTATAAAATAACTATAACAAGTAAAGATGATAAAGACGTAGTAATATTAAAGAATTTGCTTGAAGGATAAATATATTTGTGTAACTAGTTTAGCGTAAAGTTTATAAGGAGGGGTTCTTCTGTTACCTAAAGAGAAAGTTTTAATGGTAGTCCATAATATCGAAGTTGAACGCGGAGGAATGACGTCTGTAATGCTTAATCGCTCTAGAGCATTAGCGGAAAAAGGATATAATGTAAGCCTTGTAACATTAGATGATAACAATAGATATCAGTCTATCTCCGAAGAACTAAGAAAAATAGGGCGATTGTCAGATAAAGTCGGTATTCTAAATGTTTATGATTATTATAAAGATCTTAATACAAGAGGTGGAGTTTCTGATGAACAACTAAGGTATTATGGTGAAGCTTCAGATATTTACGAAAAGGGATACGACATCCAATCGGATGAGTTACAGGCAAAATTTTACGCTAGATACTTTAAAGATGGAGTATATGTCAAATATAAAAAATGGAACAAAGATTTCACATTAAGCCATATAGATTACTTTGACAATCAAAGAAACAGAACATCACGAGAAATATTTAATAAGAAAGGTTATATCGAAAAAATAATATTCTTTAATGTAAATACCAATAAACAGCATCAAGTTATTTTCAAAACAGAAGACGGATTTACTTATTTAAATAAGTGGTTTAATCCTGAGAAAGGGAATCTTCAACAGCAATTTCTATTTACACGTGATACTAACCGTGTTTCTTTGTTTAAAAATAACATAGAATTGCATTCACGTTGGTTGAATGAGATCTGCGAAAAAGAAGAAAGCAAACCGTTTGTAATATGCGATGGCATAGGATCTGCAGATAAAATTTTATCGATGGATAAAGCATTAGCATATAGAATTTACCCTTTGCACACAAACCATTTTCAAGAACCATACACATTCGGAAGTGAGATAAAAGAGAAGCATAGAAAAATATTGACAAATTTGATTGATTTAGACTCATTAGTTGTCTTATCTGAAGATCACAAGATTGATATAACTAATCAATTTGGCAATTTTGGAAATGTTGATGTAATACCGAACTCAATAACTAAAAAAAATCATGACATAGTCAAAGATGACTCTCAAGAAATAGCGATTGTAGCTAGGTACGACAAAATAAAACAAATTGACCATGCCATTAAGGCCTTTGCAAAAGTAGTTAATGAATTCCCTAATGCTAAGTTGAATATATATGGAAATGGCGCTGATGAGGAAAGATTAATAAAATTGATTACACATATGAATCTGCATGCCAATGTATTTATAAAAGGTTACAGCAAGGATGTGTCTTCGGTTTATAATAAATCTCTTGTGACACTTCTAACATCAAAATCCGAAGCATTTGGCCTTGTAATTGCGGAGTCAATGCTTAATCAAACCCCTGTGATTAGTTATGATATTAATTATGGACCAAGAGATATTATAACTAATAATATTGACGGATTTCTTGTCCCTAAAGACAATATAGAAAAACTTGCGGATAAAATTATATTTTCTCTAAAAAATCAGGATGAAATCAAAGAAATGGGATTAAAAGCTAAACGAAATATTGAACTTAAATTTACAAACGAAATCATCTCAAAAAAATGGATTAATTTATTCGAGACATTGAAATCAAAAGATCTTATTGAGTTATAAATTAATAATAAAAAAACGACCTTTAAGGTCGTTTTTATTTTAAAGGAGGAGGTTTATGTCAAATCTTGTAGCTACATTATCAATAACTAACTGGCCGTCTCTTTTAAGTGCATTTGATATCAAGGCTTGGTTTGAAGTTAAAAAAAATCTTATACACGTTTCCTTACTAAAAAAAATCTGTTATTAGATTGTCCTTCTATTAAAGTAGTAATATTAAATCTCTTATAGATTATCATGCGGCAATAGGAGCATTTGTAGCCTATTTAATATGCCGAAAGAAAGAACTGTCACGAAGAAAAAAGATGACTCTACTATTATTTGGCTTTATAGCTGGACTTACGCCAGATTTAACATTATTAACATCAATCTTCTTTTCTATCATTCCTACTGAAGTAAACTATGCAAATAACCTATACATGTTAGGTCATTCTATTTTGGTAACTCCTAGCTTAAGCTTAGGGTTGGCTATCATTGCAAGACGCTTCTTTCATTCTGAACTAACGTTAGGTTTACTATGGATAACGATGTTGTCATCATTAGTTATTGGACACTTGCTAATGGATCTTCTCGATAATGGCTTAAGTTTGTTCTATCCTATTAATGAATCAGCTGATATAATTGGGATATCCTTATTCAGATCCTTTGCTAGTTTAAAAGGATATTCAAAGATTCAAATACAAGAAGAATTATTGAAAGAATACCCTTATGCAGAGATTACTCTCGAACCTGTCAGTGGCAACCCATTTTCAAAAACACAGTGGAACTACGTAGTGAACGCTGAGAATCTAAATGTAGAGGGTGAAGCATCATTTTTTGATGTAAATGAGCTAAAAAACTACAAATTATATTTTTGAAAACTCTGTGAATATTGATCTACTTGAAGAAAATATTCAATATGCATATGTTTATGTCTTTAAGCTCATTCAAAAACTCAGAATTTAGAAGAGTTAGTTGATGAGGAAAAAGATGAGATACTGGACGCGTATTACCCGTTCTAAATGAGAATATGATACTAAATTTATTTATCCAAACAGAGAGAATACTATCGGACAATTATTCTATTTGCGCTTTTAAATCATGCTTTTAATCTTTGCGTGTTTGAAAAGTATTTGCGAACTGGATAATTATCTTTAAAAATTCAATACTAATCTTAAATGTACAACTTGTCATTTTTTTTCTAGGTTGTTGGGTGTGCGGTACCCTTGATCATCCATAGGATTAAAAGAGGGCAAGTTTTTTTATAAAACCTCTTATTTGAATGATTTACTTGGAGTGAAAGTTTTGATTATACCATCTATTACAGGAGATGAAAGAATGGAACATATATCAATTTTAATAGCTGAAGATGAGCAAGAAATCGCTGATCTAATCTCAATCAATTTGGAAAAAGAAGGTTATAAAGTCATGAAAGCTACTGATGGGGAAGAGGCTATCAAAGTTATTCACAAACAACCAGTGGACTTACTCATTTTAGATATTATGATGCCGAAAATAGACGGATATGAAGTCGCCCGCCAAATTCGTAGTGAAGATTATAATATACCAATCATTTTTTTGAGTGCCAAAAACTCTGATTTCGATAAAGTACATGGGTTAGTGATTGGGGCAGATGATTATATGACGAAACCATTTACTCCTATTGAATTGGTTGCTCGGGTAAACGCACAGCTTCGCCGTTTTACTAAATTGAACAAATCTACAAAAAAAGAAGATATCCCTATTCTAGAGTTTGGTGGCTTAATTATTTCTCCAGAACAACGGGAAGTTACACTATATGGTGAAGACATCGATTTAACACCAAAAGAATATGAGATATTACTTTTACTAGCTAGTAATCCCAAGAAAGTATTTAATGTAGAGAACATCTTTCAGCATGTATGGAAAGAAGCCTATTTTGAAGGTGGAAACACAGTTATGGTTCATATACGTACGTTACGCAAGAAGCTCGCAGAAGATAAGAGAAAGAATAAGTTTATTAAAACGGTGTGGGGAGTAGGGTATGCATTCAATGGTTAAAATCTTACAAAGTTTTCGTTTGAAAATGATTGTATTATTTTACTTTAGTATGCTTGTATCTACTCTCATATCTTTTTTGTTCTTTAAGTTATTTCAGGCACTTTATCGGACGATGGTTAATCTTGGAAATGACTTACTTCTTCCGTTGTATTCATTTATAACAGAAATTGGTGAAATTACTTTTTTTCTAGTAATATTTATTCCACTTTCAATATTCTTTTTCTTTTTATTTACTAAACCTTATGAGAATCATTTAAATGAGATTTCGAAAGGAATTCATTATCTTGCCCGAGGTGATTTTGCACATCGTGTAGAAATTTATTCAAACGATGAGTTTAGGGTAATCGCGCAGGATATTAATTTGGCAAGTAATAAATTAAAAGAAGCGACAGAGAGAGGGGATTTAACTGAAAGCAGTAAGGATCAATTAGTCGTAAATTTGGCTCATGATTTGCGTACACCGCTGACTTCTGTATTAGGTTATTTAGACCTGATCATTAATGACAAACATTTAACTGATGAGCAGAGGAAACATTTTTTAACCATTGCTTTTACAAAATCTCAGCGATTAGAGAAACTCATTGATGAATTATTCGAAATTACACAAATGAACTATGGTATGTTAACAATTGATAACACACAGGTTAACCTAAGTGAATTATTGATACAGCTAAATGAAGAAATGTATCCCGTCTTTGAGAAAAATTATTTGGCTGCTAGATTAGATATTTCACCCAATTTACAAATTATAGGTGATGGTGAATTGTTAGCACGTGTGTTTGAAAACCTTTTAACTAATGCAAATCGATATGGATATGATGGGAAATATGTAGATATTAACGGGTTCGTTAATAGTGGAGATGTTGTAATTCAGATTGTAAACTATGGAGATCATATTCCTGCAGATGAGTTACCATATCTTTTTGATATGTTTTATACAGGTGATAAAGCTCGAACGCATAAAAAAGATAGCACCGGTCTAGGCTTATTCATTGCAAAGAATATTGTGGAGCAACATAATGGAACGATTAGTGTTGAAAGTAGCTTGGAACGAACGCTATTCGAAGTACGCTTGCCACGGGTAGATATATCAACAGATGAGGTGTGAAAAATAAGCATAAATGTTTAAGAAAAATTTAAAATTTACCCTACTCTTCTTTTAAATAGTTTCTCCTATGATATATGTAAGTTAGATCAAGGGGGTACTGAAAATGAAAAAGCTGGGGTTTTTCTTTTTTATAGCATTGTGCTTCGGTATTGCAGTTAATATAGCAGCAGCACCATATTACGAAGATAAAGTAAAAGAACAAAATATTGTTGTAGATGTAAAGAAAGATGAAGAAAAAGCGATAAAAATGAAGAAAATTGAAATTGCCAAAAAACAAATTTTTGAAGGGAATTTATTATTGGTAAACAATGAATATCCTGTTCTTCAAGAGAGTGTAAAATTAGATATTGTCAATTTATACACACACAAAGAACTAACAGATGGATATGGGTTGATGAATACTGAAATATATTTATCAACAGAAGTTGCATACAACTTTTCCGACATGATAGCTGCAGCTAACAAAGAAGGAGTTAGTCATTTTATTATTAGTAGTGGCTATCGGGGATTCGATGAACAGAATAGCTTGTATGAAGAACTGGGCTCTGATTTTGCACTACCTGCAGGTTCCAGCGAGCATAATCTAGGGCTATCCCTTGATGTGGGCTCTACTCAAATGAAGATGAGTGAAGCACCTGAAGGAAAGTGGTTAGAGCAAAATGCATGGAAGTATGGCTTTATCGTACGCTATCCAAAGGATAAAATAGACATAACAGGAATTCAATATGAACCATGGCATATCCGGTATGTTGGTTTGCCTCACAGTGCTATAATGGAAGAAAAAAATCTAGCATTAGAAGAATATATAGATTATTTAAAAGAAGAAAAGAACATCTTTGCGAATGTGAATGGTGATCAATATACAGTTTCATATTATCCTGTTCCTCAAACGAGTGAAATTCAAGTACCTATTGATAAGCAATACGACATTTCAGGTAACAATATAGATGGAGTCATTGTGACGGTGTATGAAAAAATGTAATATTTAGTGGAAATCAGTTACACAATTATATATAAAGGCTAATGTGAAAAATAGCGATATTAAAATGAATGTGGACATAAGTTGTGTAGAATAGCAATTTATGTCCACTTGCGTTGATATAAGACTAATACAGGTGCTAATAATAAAAAGCATGAAAGAGATTCAAAAGTGCATAAGTAATAATTGGAACTAAAAGATTGTTATAACGAATAGCAAGATAATCATACCCTAATCTCCCGAATACATAGATATATACACGTCTATACCTAGCATTCGTGTCACATTTTCTACTTTAAAAACCTATGAAGCCTTATCATACTCATCATACTGTTCATGTGAAAATAGCAACAAAGTTTACGAAAAGAGTCTTTAATGAGATTATCTTCTAAATCCACCCTCTGAATGGATAATTTGACCTGTAATCCATGCAGCTTCTTCGCTTACGAGAAATTTTATCGTCTTGGCAACATCTGTAGGTTCACCTATTCTTCCGAAAGGAAATGATGGTTTTAGGTCATTCCTAATATTTTCTGTCATCCATCCAGTATCCGTAGGCCCTGGATTAACAGCGTTTACTGTTATTCCTAAGGGGGCGAGTTCTGCTGAGAGAGTAATCGTCAGTGCGTCAACTCCACCTTTCGTCGTTGCATAAGCCAATTCACCAGGCATAGGCCCTTGAAATTGCCCTGAAGTCAAGTTGACAATTCTTCCACCAAATTGTTTATTAAACCTTTGTGCAAACTGAATACTCAATAAAGTTGTCGCGCGAATATTGATCTTATAATGTTGATCTAGCTCTTTTGTGGTTAAATTAGCAAACGTGTTATTCGTAGAGTATGTAGCATTATTAATTAAAATATTGGGATACCCAAGTCGCTCAACGACTCGATTTAAGAGTAGCTCAGGGGCATCAGGATTTGATAGGTCCAATTCCATACAAGACACATCAATACCTTTTTGTTGTAGCTCTTCCTTTAGTTTCATTGGTTCATCTAATTCCATGCTCCAAGGCATGCTTTTATCGTAATCTGTCCAATAAGTGAAAAATATATGGCATCCTGTTTCGGCTAATTCTCTACAAATTGCTGCTCCTATTCCTTTAAGCCTACTTGCTCCTGTTATAATAGCAATCTTGCCCTTTAAGTCATGCATAGATATGTCCTCCTTACGAAAAATAATGATCTAGTTATGCCGGTAGATAGATAACTAAACAATGTTTTGCAGACTGCTTAGATAGGTAGTCATACATGATTATTGGTATAATTTATCTAGGTTGAACTGTATAACTTCGTTAACCCCTGTATAAATTTAGCAAATAAAAAAGAATTTCACAATAATTTAGTTAAACAAAGCAGTATGAACTGTATGTGAAAGGAATGAAAACAATATGAATATTAGACTTGCAGAAACAACAGATATTGAACAATTAATTAAGATGAGATGGGATTTTACATTAGAAGATGATGAAAATGGAAAAATACAAGATAGTGAATATAGTAAGTTTCACACAGAGTGTGAGTCCTTTTTAATAAAGTCATTAGCAAGTGATGAGTGGTTTATTTGGGTTGTAGAAATTGAAGGGAAAATCGTTTCACATATATATACAGAACTTGTACAAAAAGTACCTAGACCAGGGAGAGTAACTTATCCATTTGCATTTATGACCAATGTATACACTGTTCCAGGCTATAGAGGAACAGGTATAGGAAGTAAACTATTATCAACGATTAATAAGTGGGCAAAAGAACAAAAATATGAGTTTATTATTGTTTGGCCAAGTGACCAAAGTGTAGATTATTATAGCAGAAATGAATTTGAGCATTGTAAGGGAGCAATGATGAATATGATTAACTAAGACATTGTAAATATGGTGCAAAACCATTTTCTAGACAGATAACTTGGTACTGATTGATATATACATATACACCTTATCTTGTTTTAAACTCTGGCTATTCATTTTAGCCTTATATAGCTTTTCATAAAATTAAGCTGTTTTCACATAGATTGTTATTTTCCGTACTAAAAAATACAACTAGATTTCGTAGCACCTTTTCTTTATAGAGCGATGACTTTTATGTAAAATGACATCTTTATCTTCTAGTGTAGTAACAATAAAAAAGAAAGGGTGGAACTATGTATCCACCCTACAATGTTCTGTGATCCTTAATATAGTCATTTTGTGAAAGATAAAATATTGTACCGTGTTCATCGCTTACTTGTGACACAGAGATTTCCATTTTTTGTAGCATTAAGTGGACGATAGACAGTCCAACTTTTGCACCTTTATGCTGAGATTCAGCATTCATACCGGGACCCTTGTCTTTAATGATGAGCATGTCTTTTCCTTGTTGATTTATGATGCTAATTCCTACATACTTACCTGCTTGTGCATGGCGGTATACATTTTGTAGTAAATTATCAAGTATGCGTGTAAACCATTGTTTATCAACAACCCATTGTACTTGCTGCTCAGGTAAATTTACTTCGATTACAAAACCTTCTTTTTCAAAGATCGGATACCATGAAGCGACCGAAGAACGAACGATACGTAATATATCAATCTTCTCTGGATTGTATGGGTATTTATTAGACGAAATGAGCGTGAACGAGAGGAGATTATCAATTAATTGACTAAGGTAATCTATTTTATCATTAATGATCGTAATAGATTGTTCACCTTCTGTACTGAGCTCTTCTTTATTCAATGAATGTGTATGACCTCTAATTGTAGTAAGTGGTGTCCGTAAATCGTGAGATAGGTTTGCAATTAATTGTTTTCGCAGTTGTTCTTCTTCTTTTTCTTTTTCTCGACTTTGTTTCAGTTGGTAAATCATTTGATTGAATGCTTCTTCTAGTTGAGCAATTTCATCTTTTTTTTGAATGAGTATTGGTTCAGGGATACCATCTGCTGTTTGATGCGTCATCACCTGTTGTAGTGAGATAAGTCGTTTGCGAATACTTCTGAAAAAAAGCCATGATACAACAATAAAACCGATCATTAAAATGATTACTGCAAGATAAATAATGTATTCAAATTGATCTCTGTTCTTTTCCCACTCAGTTAACATGAGGTCTCTTTGAATTTGAAATATGATAAATCCTTCTGTAGTGGATTCACCGATAAATGCAATGATCGTAAACGGGTCTTTATCATACGTTTGCTTAATAAATGCTATACTATTTGAGGCTGACCATTGATTTTGAATGTCCACATCAATAGGTTTTGTCAGCCTGGTTTTTCCTGTTCCATCAACCCAAAACATCGTAGCATCGGGGTATAGTTTGCTTAACTCGTGTAAGCGGGTGTCAATTGTTTCATCGGAAGCACCAGCAAGTTTAGCTGCTTCTTCATGCCACATATTTTCAAGATTTATACTGTTTGTATAAATGGTCTCATCATTATCAAGTGTACTTGTAAAAGGTAAATTAATGAGAATGATCGTTAAAGGAAAAGCGAAAGGTACGAGCATGATTGCCAAACAAATAATAATGATGTATTTAGCTTGAAGTGAATGACGAAATTTCATTGCTTTATCCTATATCCAATTCCACGGATTGTTTCTATAACCACTGGCTCACTTGGGTTCTGTTCAATCTTTTCTCGAATATAGCGGATATGTACCATTAACGTCTTATCTCCTTCTATATATTGCTCGCCCCAAACCGCTTCAAAGATTTGTTCCTTTGTTAAAATTTGATTTAGATTGTCCAATAAATAAAAGAATATTTTATGCTGTTTTCCTGTCAAAATGATTTCATCATTATTACAAGTATTGATAATACGTGACTCATTAATAAATACATCA
This sequence comes from Bacillus sp. SM2101, assembly GCF_018588585.1. Lineage (NCBI taxonomy): Bacteria > Bacillati > Bacillota > Bacilli > Caryophanales > Bacillaceae > Bacillus > Bacillus sp. SM2101. The sequence goes on along the minus strand of NZ_JAEUFG010000002.1, from coordinate 289,188 downwards.
AGGTGATGAAGCTTAACCATTTGCTGTGAAGCTTTTCCAAATCTACGAAGTAATACTTCGACTCTAGCATGCAACTCATCAATATGAAAAGGCTTTGTCACATAATCATCTGCAAAAGATAATCCTTGGAGCTTATCTTCTACAGCAGTTCTTGCTGACAACATCATAATTGGCGTATCAGGAAACTTCATTTTTAAACGCTGTCCGACAGTAAATCCATCGAGCCCAGGTAGCATAACATCTGAAATAACAAGATCAATTTGTTCTTCGTAATTTATTGCCTCATCCCCTGATTTCACCCAAGTGATGTCATATCCACACTCTTTCAAGCATGCTGATACCCAAGTGCCGATTTCTAAATCATCTTCTATGTATAGAATTTTTTTAGCCATACAATTGCTCTCCTAATTTACCTTAGTCTATTTTAGTTTTAGCCCACAGAGAATCTACGAATTAGGTGGGATAGAGTCTCAACCTAGTTCGTAGATGATCAAATTTAATTGAACTACTATACTCTTATTGATAGGCTCTTTTCGTAAACTTTGTTGCTATTGACCCCAATAGAACTGCAATAAGTCATCTTATACGGTTGTAATCGTATTGCAAAAGAAAAGATACCATGAATTCTAGACGTCAACTTTGTTTATATCATAGTATGTAAAACAACGATTGATGCGAAAACAGCCTATTAAATTAATTTTATTTTATCATACATATTCTTACAAGAAGTTAGTGTTTATGAGATTCATTGACAAATAATAAACAAAAGTCTATTGTTAAGACAAATGTTGTTATTTTGGAATGTGGGGTGTATTTTCATGAATGAAAAAGAAAAATATATTTTACATTTGATAAGTAAAAACCCTTATATCTCGCAAAATGAGCTAGCAGAAACGATGAAGTTGTCTAGGTCAGCAATAGCAGGCTATATTTCATCATTGACAAAACAAGGAAAAATTCTTGGAAGAGCGTATGTTTTACCAGAAGCGTCTCGAATAACATGTATAGGTGGAGCAAATGTAGATCGTAAAGCACAATCACAAGAGAGCATACAGTACGGCTCGTCTAATCCAGTTTCCGTTACACAATCTAGTGGTGGTGTAGCAAGAAACATTGCAGAAAATATCGGGCGAATTGGCAGTGCTGTCTCACTTGTATCGGTCGTCGGTGATGATCAAGAAGGTGAATGGTTGATTGGATCAACAAACTTATACGTTGATACAAGTCAAGTTATGAAGCTTCCAAAGATGAACACAGGAACATATACAGCTGTATTAGATCAAGAAGGTGAAATGGTTATCGCCCTTGCTGACATGGCAATATATGATTCAATCAATGATAGTTTTATTGAAAAACGTTGGAGTCACATCACGTCCTCATCGATTGTCTTACTAGACACTAATTTACCTAGTCATTTAATACGAAAAATCATTGAACGATGTCGCCAAGATAACATTAAGCTTTGCGTTGCTCCTGTTTCCGCTCCAAAGATGAAAAAGCTTCCTAATGTTCTTGGTGGAGTTACTTGGCTTATCTGTAATCAACAAGAAGCGATGACATTAGTTGGAGAGTGTAGAAATGATCGTGTTTTGTGTGAAAAAATTCAGCAGCTAGGTGTAGAGAATGTCATTATTACACGTGGCGAAAGAGGAATTATCTACCAAACAAATGATAGCGCTTACGGAGAAATTACTGCACCTACTATAGATGCGATAGATGTTACTGGCGCAGGGGATGCGTTTGTAGCTGGCTTTCTATATGCAATGAATAAAGGAGAAAATTTTAGGAAGTCATGTAAATACGGAATGACCTGTTCAATGCTTACTTTGCAAACGCAAGAAACGGTTAACAACCAATTGCATGAGCAGTTATTGGTGAAAACATATCAACAATATTTTGAGGAGGATAAGTAAATGAATTTACAAGATGTGCTAGTGTATTCAGAGGAAGTGACAAAGGCAATAGAAGAAAAAAAGCCGGTTGTAGCATTAGAATCAACAATCATTTCGCACGGTATGCCTTACCCGCAAAATGTAGAAACCGCAAAAGAAGTAGAAGCATTAATTCGAGATAACGGTGCTGTACCTGCTACAATTGCCATATTAGATGGAAAAATAAAAATTGGATTAAATAATGAAGAGCTTGAGCTATTAGCTACGAGTAAGGAAATAGAAAAAGTAAGTAGAAGAGATTTACCGTATATCGTTGCAATGAAAAAGCACGGCGCAACAACGGTGGCAGCTACTATGATTTGTGCTCATCTTGCAGGCATTAAAGTATTTGCCACAGGTGGGATCGGTGGTGTTCACCGTGGGGCAGAGCAGACGATGGATATATCAGCTGACCTTCAAGAGCTTGCTCAAACAAATGTAGCAGTCGTATGTGCGGGTGCCAAGTCAATATTAGATTTAGGACTAACGTTAGAATATCTAGAAACAAACGGTGTTCCAGTTATAGGTCATGGCACAAAAGCATTACCAGCATTTTACTCAAGAACGAGTCAATTTGAAGTAGATTATCAAATAGATTCACCGAAGGAAATAGCTAATTTAATTCAGACGAAGTGGGAGCTGGGATTACAAGGTGGTCTCGTCATTGCTAATCCGATCCCGACTGAAGATGAATTAGATGAAGTGTATATTACATCAATCATTGACAAAGCGCTCGTTGAAGCAGAAGAGAATGGAATTTCAGGAAAAGACGCAACACCTTTTTTACTAGACAAAGTGAAAGCATTAACAGATGGAAGAAGCTTGATAGCAAACATTGCCTTAGTAAAAAATAATGCAATTGTCGCTGCTAAAATAGCAGCAAATCTATAGAGATGGGTTACCCTCACGTCTAAATAATAAGTTCAAACAGCACCGGAATCTGGTGCTGTTTGACTTTGATTTTACTTAATAAAACACTTCTTCCTATTTTGAAGCTATGAAAGAATAGGCTCATTTAATAGGTACTATAGCTTTCTCCTCGTTAATATTTCTTTCCAGTAATACCACGCTCTTTTATATGCATCAAAATCGTCTGGATGATGTTTGATGCATGCTGCTATTCTGAGGTATAAGACAATAAGTACATCCTTATATGAAAAGCAACCACGATCATCAGTTGTTAAATGCAGCATAGCTGAATCTATCGTCTCTACTGTTAACTCTACTGGAGAGGAACAAAAAGCATAAATTAAATCATAGTAGCTTCTTCCTAAAACCGGTGCTGGATCAATGACTCCCTTTAATTCTGCCAAGTCAAAAATAAAGTTGTGCATACCACAATCACCGTGAAGTAAGTACGGGTGAGTCGAAGTAGATGATTCAGGAATTAAATTAAGAACAAAATCATATTCAGCACTGCCTAAATAAGGGGCTATGTGAGTGTTCGCACGAGTGATTTCACTCTTAAGAAAGTCTCTCCATGATTCTGCTGGTTCATCTGCCCATCCCCAATTTTCCTTTGAAGTGACTGTTTGATAATTATTTATTAGCTCTAACACAAGTGTGATAAGTAAGTCTTTTTTACTTTTCAGTGTATAGTTTGTAGCGCCAGGAATAAAAGAATAAACGATGTATTTATACGATGGCTCTACAAAAATAAGGTTAGGTATTAAACTGATATTCTTATAATAATTAAGATATTCAGCCTCTGACTTCACAATATTAGTTTCATTAATTTTAATAACATAATGAGAGTTATCCACATTTTTTATTAGGTATAGTTCACTAACAGTACCACCAGTTAATGGTTTATATTCTGGTTTTGATGGGATAATATTATGTTCTATTAATTGGTTAATTATTTTTGTTACACTCATATTTCTCAACCCTTCAAAAAAATTAAGGCTATATGTCTTTTTACATTCGTTCCTCATATAATCTAAAGTTGTATATTTTAAAGCTCATCTATTTTTGTATAGGATATTTTTCATCTAGACGAGGTTCATGTTTTTTTATATATTCGTCTAACTTTCCTTGAGTAGTCTTATTTTTTGTCCAAGCACTTAATGTGTCTCTATCGTTTACGTATTCCATTAACGGAATAGCAAAACCACAACTAGTTTGAACAGATTCTATATTCACGACAAAAATTTGTCTAGCTGATTCGGGTGGGATATGAGCATAATAATTGTCCATCCATGTAAAATATTCATCAGTATATTTTTTTATAACTTCGCCGTATCCATATGCTCTTAAAATGAGGGGCTTTTGTTCAAAACTACACCACATAAATGTAATCCTCGAATTATCGAGTAAATGATTTGCTGTTTCGTTGCCACTGCCTGCAAAATCCACATAAGAAATAGTATGGTTATTGATGACTTTTATGGAGTCGTACCCTTTTGGTGACAAATTAATTCTTCCATCACCCGTTGGGGCAGTGGCAATGAAAAAGATGTGTTGATCTTGTATGAAGTGTATTTGTTCTTCAGTTAACTCCCTAAATTGTTTTCCCATCTAAATTCTCCTCCTGTTTATAAAATGTAAAGAACTTCAGTCAAAAAGAAGAAGGTCTTCAAAGGTTTTCCAATAGTTGAAGGTATGTGATCAGTGATGAAGTAATGTTAATCATCCTATATTTTGCTAAATGAATTACCGTAATTGTAAGAACTTACAGTATAATATGTCAACTTATTACTTACATCATATTTTTATGAGCATCTCCTAATTAGAACCATTGATGACTTATTTTTAAAAAGTATAAATTGGTAAAAAATTCAATTTGTTGTTACAAAATAACTAGTTGTTAAATTTTATGAAATAAATAGAAAGTAGTATTAAAAATTTGTAATTAATGGCGATATAGTAAGGATAGGAATAATTAATAAATGAGGAGAAAGTTGGCGAAGCAATGTATAAAGTTGTAAGTAGTACATCTCAATTAGATTTGTTTAACAACATTAAGCAATCGTGTTGGCAAGAAAAAGGATTTGAAATGGAACATAATCAACACTCCGATAAATTTTTATTAATAGCTGATAATGGAGAAGCAGGGGGGACTGTTGAATTTTCACCATCTGCATACATGAGCGAATTTACAAGTGAAATATTTAAAGACGTTATTAAAGAGGACATGAAAGTCTTTGAAATTGACGGTTATGCCGTTTTACCTCATTATCGAGGTGTGTTAGGAATGAATGGAATTAGGTTGGCTGTTCAATATGCAGAAAGATATAAATACACACATGCTATTGCCTTATGTGATCCCAAAGTTTATCAATATATTGATAAAGTTTACAAGTGTGATATTAAACAAGTAAGTGATAAATTTTTCTATAAAGGAGCAGATGTAATACCTGCAATAATGGATGCAGTAGTTGTTTATGAAAATAAAAACACGTTCAATTGGTGGAAGGAAATGGTCGAAATAAAAGATGTAGTTTCAGTTTAAACAACAGAGAAGGGAAGTAGTTTTTTGCATGGAAAGTAATATGAAATTAATGAATGAAAGAAATAACATAGTCATGATTATTTTTGCTGCAATGGTTACGTTAACTCAAATATTTAACATATTAATAGGTGTGCCTTTAAATGTAGTATTACCTTTATTAGGGTTTATATATTTAGTTTTAGGACCAGTTTATTTCATTTCCAACCGATCTAAATTAAAGAAATATGTGAATATATTTAAATACTTTAATATCCTTCTAGCAGGCACTTTCATGATCATGTTACTTGTCTTAGATCCTCATATTGTAAATATCATGTTCTTATTTGTTTTAATGACTATAGTGGGAATATATCAAGAAAGAAATATAAACATTGTAGTTTTTATTATTACATTCGTAGTTGTGTTATTAAATCTTGAACAATCTATAGCTGAGATCACGCAACAAGATACAGCATATATTTTAATGTCATTTTTATTTGTTTTCGTTGCAAATGCTGTACAGACGAGATTTAATAATAAATTACGGGAAGAAAATGAAGAACAGAAGGCCGAAGCGATCAAATCTAAAGATAACCTTACACACATTTTAGCTAATATCCATTCCTCAATTGTTTCAGTTAAAGAGTATCAAGAGAATTTAAATACTGAAACAAACGATGCAGGTCAACGGTCTGAGGAAATGATGGCTTCAATTGAAAGTATGGTAATTGCTTATGGTGAACAAGCAAGCCTTACAGAGGAATTGTATAGTGAAATGGAATCAACAAATGTACAAATAGAAAATATTACTAAATCCGTTGTAGAAATGAATGAATATGTTGAATCTACAAAACAGGCAACAACAGAAAGCGTGAGCAAAGTCGGAGAATTAGAAAAAGATCTTGAAGAATTTAATTGTGACATTGAACTAACCGTTGATTTAATGGAAGATGTAAAAAACACAACACAAATTATTGAAGACACTTTAAGCACAATATCAGATATAGCGGAACAAACGAATTTATTAGCATTAAACGCAGCGATTGAAGCTGCTAGAGCGGGAGAACACGGTAAAGGATTTTCTGTTGTTGCAGAAGAGGTAAGAAAGCTCGCTGAGTCTTCAAAAGAGTCATCTGAATCAATTGGTGAACATCTTTTAGCTTTTCGAGAGAAAATTAACAAAGCATCGCACACGATAACTGGATCTCAGGAATCCATTAAGAAGAATCGACAAGGAATGAATCATGTAAGAATGATATCTTCAAATGTAAATTCTTACATGGAAAGTTTCCATGATAAAACGATACATTTGCAAGAATTTATAATGGGTGTTCAATCGATGATGCAAGAGGTAGGTTCAAAAGTTGAAGTTAACACAAATATCACTCAGAAGAACACAAATAGTATTGCTGATGTCAAAGAATTAGTCATTAACCAACAACAAAGTATTTCTAGATTGTCAGATGGTTTTTCTAACCTAGGAAAGAAGATTGTTGCATTAGATTCATGAAAGGCTTAATAATGATACGCATGTTTTATAACAGTTAATAGTATAAGAATATATTGGTAATTTTAGTAGTGTATGTTAATATACAAATAAATCTACTTGGAGAAAGGATTCGGTTCTGTTTATGCCAACATCTACTTTGTAATGGACCAACAAATTTGATAGTGCTTCTTTGAAATAGTATATATTTTCTTAGGAGAAGTCTGTCTTTTTATCCCATTACAAAGGAACGGAACGAATATGTGTAGTATGCAATATTCTAAGTTCTCTCGCTGTCGGGGGAACTTTTTTATATGCAATAATTAAGAAATTGGTCATGCTACAAAATATATCCGAGTAGTTGTTTCGTTTCTTTATCTTGTGAAGAGGTGAAGAAAATGAACGTAAAACACTTTTATTGGAATTTAATTAATATGGAAGATGTGATACAAGAGCAACGCTATTGTTCAAATTGTGGTAGAGTCGTTCTCTATTACGATACATTAATTAGACGCCATAATGCGAATGGAAAAAATATTTATCGATATGCGATTTATAAGTGTGAAAAAAACCATACGTGGAATAAAAAGCTTGAAGCTTATAAAAGCTATACCGATCACATTAGGTTGAATGAAGCTGTCCCAACTGATGACGAAGTTAATACCCCAATTTGTTATAAATCGTTAGTAGTTAATGAGATAGCATGTGTTCAAATATCAATAATTCATGTGATTGGTGATTTTCGAATAGATAAAGTGTTAGCTGATCGCTTAAGTAATATTAGTAGAAACGAAATTGTAAAAAAGTTGCAGGACAGTTTAATAACTGTTAATAAACAACATGTTAAGCCAAGTACAAGAATACGTAGTGGAGATAACATTGTTCTATTAATAACTAACACTGAGCATGATGTTTAAGCCGTAGTTTTTATATAGGGATGGGCCGAGAAATTTCTCGGTCTTTTTTTGTTTACTAGTATTAATCATCATGATATGTCTACATCTTAAGTGTAAATATACAGACACTGTTACCCTAAAGGAGTTATTTTACAACTGATGAATTTCTAAATATTCTTCTTACTCTTTCTGTACATAGCTGCTCGCTAACCTTGAAGTCTTCTATAAGTGTATCGATGATTGTTGAGCTTTTGAGATTATATGCCATTATCATATGGTATGGAATTGCTGCATATAAAGTGAAATGTTGGGCATCACGCTCTTGTAAGTCTCTAAATGTTGGAGGCATCATTTGTAATTGCCAGCCGTAATGTCGAAGAATATGACAGAGCTCGTGAAAAAATTGTTCTCTCTGCTGTAAAGCTTGTACTCTTGAATCAACAGTAATGGATTTAAACTTGCCGTTCTCATAAGAATAGCTCGGTATGGGCCTTCGGAAAAAATAAATATTATTGATTTGACAAATGGCTTCTTCAAGGATATCTGATGGTTGATGGATGTTCATTTTTTTATACCAAACTGAAACCCATGTTTCTAAAAGTGTTGGTTTATATACTACTTCCACAAATTTCACCTCTTACATAAATTATACAAACATATGTTCTTATTTGCAATCATTTAGTAGTGGAAATAGAATTAAATGGAGTTGACTAAAATATTTGTAAGCTATGATTAGTCGTCCTTATTTACTTTTTTAGCGATTGCTCGCAGGTATTTTAAGTGATCATTTAATGCTTGGGCTTCCTCCTCTGTAATACTCTTTTGATCAAAGAAAAATAAGCTTTCTTTATGATCTTCTTGTTTTACTAGAGCTAATGAAACGGGATTGTCTGCTCGTCCTAACAAGTAATCTGTTGATACATTGAAAAAATCTGCAAGGTCCTTGATTGTTTCCGCATCAGGCTTGCGATCACCAGATTCATAACGGGAGAGCTGGACATTAGATACTCCGATCGCATGAGCAACCTCCTTTTGTGAAAATCCCTGACTTAGCCGTAACGATCTGATCCGTTCCCCTAATACCTTCATCGAATATTCTCCTCTACAGTTATTTATGATTATATTTTAGCATTTACCAATTCGGTAAGTAAGTATAATTACCTAAATGGTAAAAAGATGTGGACAATTACCTTTTAGGTAAGTTAATATGATATTATCACAAAAATATGACATATTCATAAGTGGAAGAAATATTTTTTGCCAATATGGCAATTTATTTAAGGAAGGTAGGTGAATCCCGTTACACCTTAAGTAGTGGGGATGATAAATGCGATTGAAAGAAATAGATATCACAGATTCAACGTTTGAAACTAATGTAAATGAACAACAGGCACCTTATGTTGTTATTGTAAGTAACGGGAAAGCAAAGATCTCTCAATTACCTAGTTACGGTGAAACAAAGATTATTACTCATCAAAACGAAGTGACAAGAGTTAAGTTTGATGAAGGTGAAGAGTTTTAACAGAGAAAAATAAATCACGTTCTACCAGTCGACTGGAGGACACCAAGCTTTGGATATCATATCTGAGGTTTGGTGTCCTTTCTTATAAACTTAGTAACTAAAAAATGATGAATTGAGGTGATTTGGTAAAGATTCAACTAAGCTATAAAAAATCATTGTGAAAATTGTAGGTGGTTGTCAAAAGAGTATCTTAGTCCGTTTGATTGGTAAGTAATTAAAAACATTAATAGGAACATGGACTGCCATTACAGTACCATCGTCACGTAGCCTAAGATTCCAAAAGTTAGTCAAAACAAAATAGTGAGAATGGAAAAAATGCAAATTGACTTTAGATAGATGGAATAAAAAAATCTTAGAACAAGTTAAGGTTGAGATAGAATATTTTTGCTGAGAAAGGAGAGCTTGTATGGAATGGGTAGGAATTGGATATGTCATCTCATTATTAATAGAAGGTGTAGGTCTAGCAATAGCTATACTCCTAGCAATGATGGTTATTGATTGTATTACAGGCTTACTTGTTGGTCTAATGGATAAAAATCTGAATGGTGCAAATGGTTTTAAAGGATTACTGAAAAAAATGTACGTCCTATTATTAATTAGCGCAGTTTATTTACTGGAAAAAATAGTGTTTAGCACAGGTTACATTGGCGACGGGGTAACAATCGCTTATATTATTATTGAGTTTATTAGTATTACAGAAAACGGTGGTAAACTTGGTGTACCAATTCCCCGACAAATACGTGAAGTAATCAAAGTATTTAATAGTAATGCATCGACGAGAAAATGAAAAACGAGTAAATCATTAAAGGTGTTGATTGGCTAGTAAATAGCCCCCATTAAAAGAGGTGAGGACCGATAAACAGTTGGAATAGACCCGAAAGAAAGGAGATTTGACCGATAAACAGTTGAAACAGACCCGAAACAAAGGAGAATTGACCGATAAACAGTTGAACAGACCCGAAAGAAAGGAGAATTGACCGATAAACAGTTGAAACTGACCCGAAAGAATGGCGAACTGACCGATAAACAGTTGGAATAGACCCGAAAGAAAGGAGAATTGACCGATAAACAGTTGGAATAGACCCGAAAGAAAGGAGAATTGACCGATAAACAGTTGGAATAGACCCGAAAGAAAGGAGAATTGACCGATAAACAGTTGGAATAGACCCGAAAGAAAGGAGAATTGACCGATAAACAGTTGGAATAGACCCGAAAGAAAGGAGAATTGACCGATAAACAGTTGAAACAGACCCTAAAGAATGAAGAATTGACCCATTAACAGTATGAAATGGACAATACCAAATAAAAAAGCATAAGCATCAAAAGAAACTTGTTTCTTTTGATGCTTAATTGTGCGTGATTTATTGTTTTTTATCCGGGATTGGATCAATAATCGATGCATCTTCTGAGTTAAGTGACACTCTTAGAAAATAAATATAAACACCTAGAGTTGAGAATAGAATAATTAAGAAACCAATTGTCTTTAGCCAAAGAGCCGCCATGCCCATCCCCCCTTTGTACACTACTATGCTAACGTGTACCAAAACATTCATAGGGCATTGAAGCGTGTAAAAACTTCAATGCCCTAATGAAATAATTCTGTAAGTGGGTTAACGTTTTGTATGAGTGGGGGGAGTAAATTTCTTTTTTGAAGTCGACTATCGCTGTACAATCTTCTCTTCTATAAAACGGTGCTGTGTGACGCATATTGCGGGAGTGTCGATTGACGGAACAGTATGTAGGGAACAAATAGTAAAGCAATAATTCTGATAGCTTTACTATTTGTTTCAAATGAGCTGTTATTATTAAACCTTTCTCAGGTTACCTAATTCTTCAACGATGGCTTGCATTTCATTAGGGCTGAATGAATTTTTTTTCATGACAAGCTCATAAATTTCCTTTAGTTCTTCGTACATTTCCTCGTCAAAATGGGATGACTTAATTGCCCCTAAATTAAGTACATTCAATTTTTCTTTAATTTGTTCAATCATATAATTCACATTATCTACTGATTTTTGAGATAAATTCATCATGTCATCCTTTCCAAAATTACTATTATTATTATTGTAACATGTTTAACATAGGTAGGTAGTTTTAATTGTTTTCTGGCTATAGCAATTGCTCTTTCAAGTAAATACTGTTCGTACTATAGAACTCTTGACATCTTTTTTTTATAAGGCTCTTTTCGTAAACTATGTTTTGCTTTTTACAACGATGACTAACAACATTAAATCACTTTTTATAGAACTAATTAGATAAAAATACCAACAATGTTTACGAAAAAAGCCTTTTACATTAACAATTGAGCAACTGATGTGTATTGTTAAATTTTTAATCTAGCAAAGAAAAGGTACTCCGAATGTTAGTAATATCAAACGCCTCTTCATAATCAAATAACCATTGAAAAATATACCATTATAAATACTATGTAAGGAAGAATAATTTTATATGAGCATTATAAATGAAACAAGAGTGACATTTTAAATTCTATCTTACATATCAAATCAAATTTTGCTTATAATGGAGATGGAAAGATAAAGGAGTTGGAAAACATGATTCGAGTTTTATTTGTATGTTTAGGTAATATTTGTCGCTCGCCTATGGCAGAAGCTGTGTTCAGAGAAATAGTTAACAACCAAGGTCTTGGTGATAAAATAACAATAGATTCTGCGGGCACAGGAAATTGGCATATAGGTAAGCCACCTCACGAAGGTACACAAGGGATACTAACAGGTAAGGGGATTCCTTTCGAAGGTATGAAAGCACGGCAAGTTGTTGAAAATGATTTAGAGAATTTTGATTATATTATTGGTATGGATTCTGAAAATATTGGAAACCTCCATAAGATGGCGGGGTACAATAAAACAGGTTATATTGGAAGACTTCTTGACCTTGTTCCTGAAAGTGATATAGATGATGTGCCAGACCCATACTTTACAGGGAATTTTGAAGAAGTATATGATTTAGTCGTCAAAGGCTGTGAGAATTTACTGCAGATGATAAAAAATAAACATAATATTTGAATGGTGTTATAAAAGGGAGAGGTGAGCATGTCAGCAAATAATTTGTTCAAAGGGATGATGGCAGGCGCTTTTGTAGGTGGAGCAATTGCAATGCTAAACAAGGAAACAAGGAAAGAAGTTGTTACACAAGGAAGAAAAGCAGTGCATACTACGGGAGAATTTCTAAAAGATCCTGCAACATTAGCAGTGAAAATTAAAGATCAAATACATACAGTGAGAACAACGATTGAAGAAATAGAAGAAGATGTATCGTTTGTTACGACTAAAGCCCATGAATTAAAACAATCAACTCCTCAAATGATAGAGGTAGTGAAGGATACGAAAGAGAAAGTTTTTAACGATAAGGAAGGATAAGTGGGTGTTCTAAATGGAGACTAAGCGGAGAATGAGTGTCGTCTTCTTTGTTAAGGAGCTTTTTAGGCGGTTTAATGATGATGATATTGTAGGTTTGTCTGCTGAGTTGGCCTATTTTTTCTTGCTTTCATTGTTTCCTTTTTTAATTTTTTTAGTGACCTTACTTGCTTATTTACCTGTTTCACAAGAGGATGTTATGGAAGTATTTCAACAATTTGCTCCAGGTGAAACACTCGAAATGATTGAAGCGAATTTAAAGCTTATCGTCGGTTCACAAAATAGCACACTTCTTTCATTTGGAATTATTGGGACGATATGGACAGCGTCGATAGGGATGAATGCGGTAGTGAGAGCTTTTAACCGTGCGTATGAAGTGAACGAAAGTAGATCACCTCTCGTAGCTAGAGGTGTGTCGATCTTATTAACATTTGCTATGATTTTTGTAATTGTTGTTGCGTTATTACTTCCTGTATTTGGACAAAAAATTGGCTTGTTTATTTCGTCATCATTTGGCTTTTCGATAGAATTTATGAATGCATGGAATGCGGTAAGGTGGATTCTGAGTTCTATTATCTTATTGGTTGTATTTTCATTTCTTTATTTCATTGCACCTAATAAACGCTTGAAAATGAAGGAAGTTACAACCGGGGCTATTTTTGCGACGGTTGGGTGGATTATCGTCTCTGTAGCTTTTTCTTACTACGTTGAAAGTTTTGGAAATTATAGTTCCACGTATGGTAGTCTCGGCGGTATTATTGTATTAATGATATGGTTCTACCTAACTGGGATGACTATTATCGTGGGTGGAGAAATTAATGCGATCATTAATTGTCGTAGAATTGATTGTGATGAGTAATGTTATTGCTTTCTTCTATAATTTACTATTATGCTTAGGGAAAAACTAGCCATATTAATTGATGATAAGTTTCTTATCATTATGAGCTAGGAGGATGAAGCAATGACGAAAAAAACGAAAAAAGATGGAGATACAAAGCAGAAAAATCAACAAGCTGGATCAAACCCTAAACATAAAACAAGCAGCAGTGCTAATGGCACAAACGGTTATCATTAACGAGAAAAGCGGAAGTATCTTGTTGATTCTCGACAAACAGTGGAGCAAATGCATCTGATTTTTTTATGCCATCGGATGTATTTACTAAGTGGTTCTGCAGCGACAAAAAAGAAAAGCAAAAGGGTCTTGAATATACAACGTCAAGGCCCTTTTGCGTTTGTTACGCCTTTAGCAGTCGTAGGCCGTTTAAGATAACTAATATTGTGCTTCCTTCGTGCCCAATTACACCAAGTGGTAAATTAACAACTTGGAGGAAGTTTGACAGGATTAATAGGGAAATGACCGCGATTGAAAAGATGATATTGTGCTTTACGATACGATTCATTTTTTGTGATAGCTTGATTGTTTCCGCAATTTTTGACAGGTCGTTTTTCATGAGAACGACGTCTGCTGTTTCTAATGCGACATCTGTCCCTTCTCCCATAGCTACACCAACGTTTGCTGTAGCTAACGCAGGTGCGTCGTTGATTCCATCACCAACCATCGCTACATTGTTATATTTGCTTTTAAGTTGCTTTAAGTGTTCAACTTTTGCTTCTGGTAGACACTCGGCGATATAGTGATTTACCTGACATTCTTCTGCAATGGCCTTTGCCGTTTGTTCTCCATCTCCTGTTAACATAATCGTTTGAATACCAAGTGCTTTAAGGCTTTGAATTGCTTTAATCGATTCCTCACGAACAGCGTCCTTTAGTGCAATAATTGCAGCGATTCCGTTAGAGTCAGCTATAAAAACGACTGTATTGCCTTCGTCAGCCAATTGATTGGCAATTCCACCGTGGAACTGTTCTGCTAATTCGCTGCCGACGAAGTCAGCTTTACCTATTTTCCACATTTGGTTATTGTACACACCTTGTACTCCCCAACCAGCAACATCCTCTAAGCTATCAGGTTGACTAAGCGTACATTTATAGGTGCTTTTTGCGTAAGATACAATGGCTTGAGCTAGTGGGTGGCTAGAATGACTTTCCAATGAAGCAGCTGCTGTAATGACATCTTCATGAAATAGACCATCTCGCACGAGAACTTTTGTCACAGTAGGTTTACCTCTCGTAAGTGTTCCTGTTTTATCAAAAGCAATTGCCTTAACCTCACTAAGTTTTTCTAAGTGAACACCACCCTTGAATAAAATACCCTTCTTTGCACCATTTGAAATGGCAGATAATGTAGCTGGCATAATCGATGCAACGAGTGCACATGGCGAAGCCACAACTAATAAGATCATTGCTCTATAAAATGTTTCAGTCCAGCTCCAATTAAATAAATAATGGGGTGCGAACATCATGATTAATACAGTAATTAACACAATTTTTACATAAGTTCCTTCATATTTTTCAATAAAAAGCTGAGAAGGAGATTTTTCACTTTGTGCTGATTGAACAAGTCGAATGATTTTCTGAAATAAAGTATCTTCACTATGTTTGGTCATTTTTACAAGGATGGCACCACGTAAGTTGACTGTCCCAGCAAATACTTCGTCCCCGATATCCTTCGAAACAGGGATCGATTCGCCAGTGATGGTCGCTTGATCAATGGACGTTTGCCCTTTTAGAACCTCTCCGTCAATGGGTATTCTATCACCAGGCTTAATTAAAATCGTATCACCAATTTGTAATTCTGAGATATGAACAGTTTTTTCTGAATCACCCACTAGTAAGATCGCTTCTTCAGGCTGTAAATCCATTAACGACGAAATCTCACGATTACTTCTGTTCATCGTATATGTTTCTAATGCGCCACTAAGAGAGAATATGAAAATTAATACTGCGCCCTCCCACCAATAGCCAATTGAAGCTGATCCGATAGCAGCAAAGACCATGAGCATTTCAACATTCAACTCGCGGTTTTTAATAGTTTCTTCTATTCCCTCTTTAGCTTTCGCAAAACCACCAATAAGAAACGCTAATATATATAAGGAAACTGAGAATGTTGGCATACTGAGTGTATCCATTAACCATGCAAGAAAAATGAGTACACCGGAGCTTAAAGCTGCAATTAATTCTATATGTGTTTGCAGTTTGTTAATAAATGTTTCAGTATGATCAGTTTTACAATTGATGTAAGTTGATTGGGTATTATCTTTTATTACTGCCTTTTCACTTGTTTCCATAAAATCTCTCCTCCTAATTAATCTAATTGAGAAAAGTAATCAAAATCAATATCCCAATAAAATGACGAAAGCTGCCATCTTATAGGGATAGCAGCACTCTTTATAATAATTTTAATTAAATATTTATTATATTTCTTATTTAATACTCTACCATACTATATGCATTAAGGAAAGAATATTGTGCTTAAAAAGCTCAAAATACTTGTATAAAATTTTAGATTGGATTATAACTAGGTAAGTGTACTTTAAAGGATCAAGGAGATGTATTGATTTGACAGCAGAACGCTTTTTTTCTCATAAATTAGGGATGATCGCTGCGGCAGCTGCAGCGACATTTTTGTGGGGGAGTGCTTTCCCATTCATTAAGCTCAGTTATGAAGAATTGAACATTCAACCTAATGAGATTGGTGAACAAATTTTATTCGCTGGTTACCGATTCATTTTGGCTTCATTAATGATTATGGTTTTTTACGTATTTATAAAACGAAATATCTTTTTGAAAAAGAGTACAATTAAGCCACTAGTTCATATAGGTTTGTATCAGACATTTTTTCAATATGTTTTATTTTATATAGGATTAAGCTATTCAACGGGCATACAAGGATCAATAATCGCAGGGACTACGTCATTATTTCAAATGATTTTTGCACATTTTATGTATAATGATGATTCCTTAAATAGAAAAAAGGTAGTAGGGGTACTAGTTGGGTTTACAGGCGTCATTTTAGTAAATATAACTAGAGGTTCCTTTTCTTTTTCATTCGGCTTAGGTGAATTATTATTACTTCTTGCAATGGTTTCGGGTGCTTTTGGAAATTTAAAAGCGAGAAATGGCAGTTTTAGTATGGATGTTGGCTATTTAACTGCTTATCAAATGTTATTTGGATCCTTTGGTTTATTAGCCGTAGGGATGATAATGGCAGGTATATTTCCTTTTGAGTTTACAGTAAAGTCATTATTCTTATTGCTGTATTTAGCATTTTTATCTGCAGCAGGTTTTGTGCTTTGGAATAATGTCATGAAATATAATCAGGTCGGCAAGGTATCGATGTTCTTATTTCTTGTCCCTGTATTCGGTGTAATATTATCTAGTATACTATTACAAGAATCGATTCACTTTTTCGTTGTATTTGGATTGTTGTTTGTTACATCAGGAATTATTATTGTGAATCGACCTGATAGGAAGCGGCTAAGAAAGGTGAATGATCAAGTTAGTTAAGCCATGTACTAATTTTTTTGCTGCCAACTATTGAGTGTTATCAAAAGTCGAATATACAAAAATACACCTCGATGTTATGTTATCGAGGTGTATTTTTTATAGTTAATCATGTTAATGGAATTTCGATTATAAAAGGAATATTGTTAGTGGTTGAACACTTATTAATGAGGTATTGTGTTGAAAAGCAGTAAACTGTTATTCAGCGATTTCTTCAAATTGGTAGTAAGTAGTATTGTAAATATGCTCAATTTCAGCGTCTGTCATGTAGATTAAGTGATCTCGATCCATACCTTTCATTTTCTCAATGAACTCAATCATATTTTTTCTTTCTTGTCTACTCATTTATATCCGCTCCTTTTTTCATCTGTTTTAATACAGTGTATTATCTTTGTTTGTATTATATAACAGTTTAATAAAAATGTGCAAATACTTTTTTGATTTTTTTGAAAATATTTTAGTCTGCCGAGAGTTATTTCGTAACTGTATAAATGATGTGGTTTCTTTCTATACTTTGCTACTGTATTTAAGGAGAACAGTTAGGGGAGTTTAGTTGACGATCGTTGTTAAATTTAGTATTTAATGCAACAAAAGCTTTGTTACACAACTAGACCTCAACTATATAAGTTGAGGTCTAATTTATCTGGGTGATGTCCTACATTATTTTTTTGATGTAAGATGAATGCAGTAGCACAGAGGCTCGTATTAAATAGTTATTTGCTCAATCTCACAGGTTCACTTTCTTGTATGGTAGGCTGTTTACCAAAAAAAGTGACGATAAAAAATATGCTTAATAACATGATGCTTATAATAGTGAAAAAGCTAATATTTTCGAAGAATTGTATAAATGTACCTCCTAGGATAGGACCTGCTAAACTACCTACACTAAATGCAACACCACTAAGTAAATTTCCTGTTGGAAGTAGATTTTTTGGCATTAGGTCTGTCATATAACTTATACCCATGGAAAAAGTAGATCCTACTAACATACCTGCTATGAAAATGAACGTCGTTAGTAAAACGATGGATTGTTCGAAAAAGCTGGCAGCTAAAAATGCTACAAAACCTAAGAAAAGAATGCCCATTAAGATATTTCTACGACCAAATTTATCACTCAGCATGCCTAGCGGTAGTTGGAACACAATACCTCCTATAGCGAAGGCAGTAAGTAGAATTGAAACACTTGCTACCTCTAATCCAATCCTTAAACCGTAAACAGGGAAGCTAC
This sequence comes from Bacillus sp. SM2101, assembly GCF_018588585.1. Classification (NCBI taxonomy): domain Bacteria; kingdom Bacillati; phylum Bacillota; class Bacilli; order Caryophanales; family Bacillaceae; genus Bacillus; species Bacillus sp. SM2101. Next base: position 270,920 of record NZ_JAEUFG010000002.1, on the reverse strand, counting down.
CATTTAAAGACGATTCTAGAAATCCGTAGCTTAATGGTGGTAAAAATGCAACCCAACCGTATTTCCAAGCTTGACTAAAACGTTGAATCGTTTCTTTGAAAGAATTTGACGCGATATCTTGTTCAGGATAGTCATTATCAAGCATAAAAATGAATATCCATCCAATGAGACATAACAAAGATGATACTACAAAAGGGAGTGTTTCATTAATTTTTACTAAAGGAGTTAATAATGGGCCAGTCGCAAATCCAAGGCCGAAAAATAAGCCGTATAAAGAAATATTTCGTCCTCTTTTTTTGGCTGAGGAAAACGAAGTTATCCACGTTTGAGTTGCAAAGTGTAGTGCATGATCACCTATGCCAATAAAAAGACGTAAAATAAACCAAAACCAAAATGATTTCCAGAGAGGAAATAGCGCGAGAGATACGATCACTATGAGTCCGCCCATGATAATAACAGATTTATAGCCAAACCTTCTTAAAGGCTGCTCCATAAACGGAGATATAAGAAGTATCCCAATATAAAGCGCAGTTGCGTTTAAGCCATTTAAAGACGAACTAACCCCGTCATTTTCAAAAATAATTGCTATAAGTGGCAGTAGCATACCTTGTGAAAAACCAGAAATCATAACAATACTAACTAGTATCCAAAATCGAAATTTATTTTTATCCATTGTATTACCTCTATTTCTAACGATGTTGATAAAATGCACCCGATAAAGATCGTACAAATAAATGAAGAGATATACAAGGGTTTTTCAGAAATAACATCATTTGTTATATTTATTTTTTCTAAGCGGTAATACACCCTTAACTGTTTGTATAAATAAGACGAGGAATTAGTAATAATTTCTCAATGCTTAAGTGAAAAATATATGTAGTATTCAATGAGAGTATGGTTAGTAAAATATTCCCTTATTTTACTAATAATAATTATAGCTATAAACAGAAAGGTTTGAGGAAATGAATAAAATATTTTTTCTCCTAGTAGCTACTGGTATCCCACTATCCGTTGTTGGTAGTCTATTGCATTGGTCACCTGTGATAATGTTCGTTATCTACAATATTACAATTATTGCTTTAGCTAGCTACATGGGGAGAGCAACAGAAAGTATTGCTATCGTTAGTGGACCACGTATAGGTGGACTTTTAAATGCCACATTTGGAAATGCAGTTGAGCTAATCATTTCAATCTTTGCTCTAAAAGCTGGTCTTATTGGTGTTGTATTAGCTTCGTTAACTGGATCCGTTATCGGGAACTTACTACTTGTAGGCGGATTATCTTTTTTTGTTGGAGGCTTGAAATTTAAACGTCAAGAATTTAACGCATACGATGCTCGTCACAATGCGGGTCTCCTAATGTTTGCTGTTATTGTTGCGTTTGTAATCCCTGAAGTTTTTTCAATGGAAATGACTGAAAGCCAAACGCTAGATTTAAGTATTGGGATATCAATTATTTTAATGGCATTATACATAGCTGCACTATATTTTAGGCTTGTCTCACATCGTGGGGTTTATCACCATAGCTCGGATGAGGTAGAAGAACACGAGGAACCGGAATGGTCGAAAAAGGTAGCCATTACAGTTTTAGCGCTAGCAACTGCAGCAGTTGCTTACGTGTCAGAAAACCTTGTTCACACATTTGAAATAGTAGGTGAAACGTTTGGGTGGAGCGAGTTGTTCATCGGGGTGATCATTGTTGCTATCGTAGGGAATGCGGCTGAACATGCTTCGGCGATTATTATGGCGTACAAAAATAAAATGAATATCGCTGTAGAAATCGCAGTCGGTTCAACCTTACAAATTGCCATGTTTATTGCACCACTACTTGTACTTATTTCTTTATTCTTCCCGACAAAAATGGCTCTTGTGTTTACGCTTCCTGAGCTCGTAGCCATGGCTTCTTCAGTATTCTTAACGATTGTTTTGACAAATGATGGAGATACGAACTGGTTTGAAGGTGCAACACTATTAGCAGCATATATCATTATGGGAATTGGCTTTTACTTATTATAAAGCTCTTTTCAAAACCTTGTTGTTATTGGTAATAAATTAGAAGTGCAAGAAGCAATTTTATTAATTTGTAAATATTTACAAACAGGAAGATGGCACGTATTCTAGTTATATAAGTGTTTATTTCTTAGCTCGAAGAAACTGCAGTCTATAGGTAAAGAGCCTATATAAGGCTCTTTCCGTACACTTTGTTGCTATTGGTTGTAAATTAGAAGAGCAATAAGTGGTTTTATCCCTTTATCATTGTTTTAAAGAAGAAAAGATGGCACAAGTTTCAAACTTTGAGAATAGTAAAGACTTGTCCATTGTTAACAAAAGTCAAGATGTTTTGAACTTAAATCTCATATCATTCAAAGAACATAAATAAGGATGCCTTCAATGTATCTGACCTACCTATTAAGTTATTTATTAATAGGCAATGATTTCAGACATTATTGTTGAAGCACCCTTAATTTTTTATGTTCAGGAAATGGAATTGTAAAATAAATATATTTCCAATCGTTATCATCTACGTAAATTCAAAGTAATTATTACCTAACTACATTCACACAAACTCACTTGTCGTATTTCGTACCTTTTTAAAGTAGTCACTACGATGATTCTACTCGATACGCATACCTCCTTATGTGTTGTATGATGCTTTCGAGATCCCTCCTTTTTGGTAAGTATAGTTTATTATATTCAAAATTTATTTGAATATTCTGTTTATTACACGCTTTTTTTTAGTTCTTTTCTTATTTTTGAATGCTTGTCATCGTTTATGTCATGAATCTTTTAAAAACAACAACAGCAATTGTGAAAATAGTTTGTTGAACTTAGTAAATGTATTGTTGAAGAAAAATATGCAAATTGATGTAATTAAGTTGGATAATCTATAGTCTGTTCGAAAAAACTAATGAAAAGATTATGTGTTTGAAAGGAGTAATTGCAAATGAAACGTATATCACAGTTTATTGTATTATTATTCTTTATGTCTTTAATAAATCCGAATGTCATTACAGCAGAGGAAAAGCAAAAAGCAGCAAAGAATCAATATGTAATACCTGATTCTGTTGTAAATATTTCAAAAGAAAATACTTATCCAAACCCAACAGAAGATTTACCATACTTGGAGCCAAGTGAACTTGCTAAGAAGCTTATTGAAAGATCAAATGTAACAATAGAAAATCCGGATCTCATACGTATTTTAAATGAGTCTTCTATAGGTAACGCACCGCATGCAATTGGGTATCGTGCAACGATTTTTTTAGGTGAATGGCCATTAAATTATGAATCACAAGAAACGACAACAAACTGGGAATATCAAAAAATTAATACTAATTATTTTGATAATAGAGGAGGAGAAGCACCTCAGAAAATATTTTACACCCAGGATACCCAAAAGGTAGTGAAGGGAGGTTTAACTTCAACTGTCCCAAATGAAGAGGATGTAAAAAAGATGATGCTGTTAAAATCAATGGACAAAACTAAATTACAATTATCGTTTCAAACGATTGTTGGCTTAGGTACAAAAAAAGAGCAAATATATAATATACCTCCAAAGAAAGTGGGCTATTTATATTCACACTCACCTGCTGTGAATGAAAAAGGTAAAGTGACCTATGGTGAAGTATATTTAGTGTTGAGGGGTAACAGTAAGAAAATTGAGGTTAAAAATGTAACTTCTCAAGGGATAGGTGCTTGGATTCCTGTCCAAGATCATGTATCATTCTCCTTTGTTACAACAAATCATCCGAGATAAGGAAAGAGCGCTATTACGACTTTAGTGTAATAGCGCTCTTTGTTGTTATTGAAAGAATGTATTTTAATGATTGTTGCTTTTCGTACTAGGAAATAAAAATAAACTAAGCATCCTAGGCATCTATTCTCATTTGAATTGAGGTCATTTGCATAGAATTATTTATTGTTGTTCTAAATTATTTTCAATGGTAACAAAGCTTACGAAAAAAACTATTGAAATTGTCTTGTGCTTGTCTCGTCGTTCATTTCTTGGTTGTTTTGTACAATTAATTGGCCTTCAGCCATTAAAATATCATGGTCAAACATAGCTTGAGCAACAATTCGTCTAGTCTCTTTCGCTGCAGTCCAGAAGTGTGCGTCATCCACTAAGCCTATAATTGTATACTCATAGCCGCGAAAGCCAGCATTTAGGGACGTCATTCCATATACTTGGAATGGTTCAATGACTTGTTCATTGTTCGTCTTTAAATAAGCTTGTAAAGAATCATTTAATTGAACACAAGTTTGCTCTAACAGTTTGAATACTTCTTCTGGATTTTCTCTAAAACTAACGACGACGCGTTCGATGACACGCATATTTTCAATATTATAGTTTTGGATTTGTTGAATTTCCCCATTACTAATAGTAAGCAACTTGCCACTCCATTCACGCACCTTCAAAAACCTGAGTCCGATCTCTTCTACCGTCCCGTTATACGTGTTGTTGACAGTGATAAAATCCCCTTTATCAAGTTGTTTTTCATACAACAGGAACACACCTGACAACACATCCTTTATTAGCCCTTGTGCGCCTAAGCCGAGTATGATTCCTGCTACACCAGCTCCAGCTAGGAGTTTTTCAGCTTCAATGTCAAAAAGCTCATCAAGCGTATATATAATAAAAGCAAATGTAGCTACGTATTTCGTAACCGAGCGAACCATACTTTCAATTGTTTGTTCTTTGCGCTCTTCAAAAAAATGTGTTCTCTTAAAAAAGTTGTGAACCATTCTATTAATAATGAGGACAGCTAACCAAACGATAAACCCAAAACGGATGACTTTAGTTATTTCATGCTGCCATACTGTATTTAGTATTTCTAACGTAGTTTGCATCATTTATCAACACTTTCTGTGAAATTAATTTTCAACATTTATATATACAATAACGATTAATCTTAAGTTTTTCAATAGAAACTGCTAAGCTTCGCTTCTTACTAGTTTCGTTTCATTTGTTAGAAAATCAGTGTCTTTGTAATAACGATCCTTTACTAATAAATTGGGACCAAGACATTTTACAGCAGGACAGTGGCAGCTTAACATTTTTGCTAAAGGAGATTGCGTCCAAAGCTGATAAGATTCTAATAAAGAATTCGATTGTATATTCCCTAATGGGGGGGCATCACCGAAATCTGTGACAATGACTTCTCCAGTAAATATGTTTACATTTAATCTAGAACGACCGTCAGGATCATTTCTTACGGATATATTTCTACTCTCGTATAGACGTCTTAGCAAGGTGAGATCCTCATCTTTATCACTGCAAGGATAAAAAGGTAGTGTGCCAAAAAGCATCCATGTATTTTCATCACGTACGTCAAGTAAGTGATGAATGGCTGCTCGGAGTTCATCTAATGACAGAACTTCTAAGTGACTAGCAAAATCGCTCGGATACATTGGATGAATCTCGTGACGTGCACACAGCATGTCATTGATCACTTGATGGTGGATCTGCTCTATATAAGGGAGAGTCCTTTTGTTTAACATCGTTTCTGCAGAGATCATAACACCCTCTTTTGACAATGCTCGGCTATTTTCGATGATTTGGTTAAAATACTTTTCACGCTGTTTAAACGTTGGCTTACGCTCCATCATCGCAAACCCACCCTCAGCAAATTCTTCAACTGTTCCCCAGTTGTGTGATATATGAAGTACGTCTAAATATGGAATGATTTGTTCGTATTTACTTAAATGAACTGTAAGATTTGAGTTCAATTGTGTGCGCACACCACGATCATGAGCGTATTTTAATAACGGTTTAACATATCCATTAACTGAGGATGAAGATAGCATTGGCTCACCACCGGTAATACTTACGGAGCGTAAATGTGGAATCTCATCTAGCCTCGTTAATAATAGATTAAGGGGCAATGGATGTGGATCCTTTGATTGTAACGTATAGCCAACTGCACAGTGCTCACAGCGCATATTACATAAAGTTGTCGTGGTGAATTCAATATTTGTTAATTCTAGTTGACCTAACTCCTCAACATCTGTGTATGCCTCCCATGGATCATTTAAGGGAGAAATTAGCTTTTTTTGTTTTGTTGTGCTCATGTATAACTCCTTAACGATTGTTTTTGACTAATGCTCTTTTCGTAAACTTTGTTGCTATTTTTGATGAGTATTATAATAGCTTAATAATTCTATAAGTAGAAAAGATGCCACGAACGCTATTTGACTACGTGCTTATATCTTTGGACAAAAAGTAACAATCAATGTGAAAACAACTTTGACTAAACAATAACCTCCGATAATTATGTAGAATTGTGAGGGATGTTGTCAAATGGTTGTGAATTCGTTACGATAATAGAGAGAAAGGGGCGAGCTAGTTGGATAAAACATCAAATGGCAATCACTCACAAATAATATATTTGAAGGATCGATTAAATATGTTTTTAGAGACGATCGACTCATTAGATCCAGAAGAAACAAAGCTTGAAGATATTGATCGTTTAATACAGATGATTGATGATATTGAAGATAAATGTGAACAAATAAAAGATCATAAATAAAGACTTTTTTCGTAAACTTTGTTGCGTTTTTTAACTTACATGAGTAACTGATGTGTATGATATGTATGAAAAGGTGTGTTGAACGTTAGTTATATTCATGTATAGCTCTTATTACGATAAGCCACAATTAATTAATCAGGTGTGGAATACTCTACACCTGATTTTTACTTTTACAGTAAAAGGGAGTTAGCTTGGTCTAGAATTTATGGAAGGTAACATAGATTAAGAATATGGAGCTTATGATTCAAATTTCTCGTTTTTCTAAATGGCTTCAATATATAATGATTACGGAGGTGTTGTTGTGATGAAAACTGCATTAGTATTCGGAGGAACACGTTTTTTTGGAGTGAATTTGGTTAATGAATTATTAAAAAAGGGCTTTCAAGTAACTGTTGCAACGAGACAAAAAAGTACAATCCCATTCGGCGATGAAGTGAAAAAGTTAAAGGTTGATCGATTTGATAAGCAGTCAGTAATAACTGCGGTACAAAATAGTAAATGGGATATTGTATTTGATCAAATATGCTATAATGCACAGGATGCAGAAATTACCATTGAAGCTTTAAAAGGTAAGGTAGGTAAATACGTATTTACATCAACGATGTCAGTTTATGACTATGGTGTGGATATGGCAGAAGAATTGTTCGATCCATATACATATGAAATTAACCCTATTCCTACGGACGAAATATCCTACCAGGAAGGCAAACGACAAGCAGAGGCTGCTTTTTTTCAACATGCTTCTTTTCCAGTTGTAGCAGTTCGTATTCCGATTGTGTTGGGGGAGCATGATTATACAGAACGTTTGAAGCTTCATATTGACAAAATGAAAAAACAAGAACAAATATACTTCCCTAATCTCGATGTAGGAATGGGCTTTATTAACCAGCAGGAGGCAGGGGACTTTATTGCTTGGACGGGTACCCAAGATTTTGCAGGACCTATCAATGCTTGTGCTGATGGAACGATTTCGATGGGTGAATTGATGGAGCTTATTGAGAAAGAAATCGGCAAAAATGCTGTGCTTTCTAAAGAATCCACAAAAGACGAACACTCTCCATATGGAATTGAAAAAACATGGACAATCTCTACTGATAAAGCAAAAGGGTTAGGATATACATTCACTAATCTATATCAGTGGTTACCAAACTTAATAAAAATAATTGCTAACGAGAAATAAGTACTACCATTGAAGGTCAGAACTCATGGTACATATCTTTAGCCTTAGGTATGTAGTTGTAGAGTTATCTGCCCTTTTTTATGTTGTTCTTTTATAAGCTCTGTTGCTATTTTATCTCACTTATCATAGCAAAACGATGTTATCTGTGATCGATACGAGTTATAGAGAATTGACATTAATGCGATAAAAAGTCTATCACAATGAATGCTATTGGTAATATAATTACTATATTTATTTGAAAAGATCATTTTATATAATTAAAAATTACGTTAAAATGTTGTTTAGAAATAATAGGAGAGATGAAATTGGATAATATAAAAAAAGAAAAAATAAAAACTTGGTTAATCGTTGCTCTGATACTTTCGCTTGTAGGTTCTTTCGTTCTTTTTTTCATAGGTTATTATACGATTGGCTTTGTGGTAGGTGGAATGTTTATGGTTTTAGCTACTCTTTTAGGTCAGTGGTCTTTTCACAAAAATGCAGATTATGTACACAGAAATATTTATAATAACAATAACAAATAAAATTGCGTTTGGGTTGATTCCAAGCGCTTATTCTAGTCTTCTTAACCTTTTGACTATGAAATTAAACATATAGAGCAGAAAAATGGGAACTTCAACCATTAGAACCGAATTTGGGCCTTCAGGAACCCTATTATATCAACCATTCAAAAATCACCGATCTATAATAGAATAGCCTTTAAACTATTTCGTTGTTTGTTGTGTTTTTATTTTTTCTAGTAACTCATATTCCCTCCAATCGATTTCCTTTACCTTTTTCGAGGATTTATAGCATTTTTTACATACATAATTTCCTGGGATGAGAAAAGGTACCCAACAAAAGAATACACCGTTTGGGAATATTAATAGCAACATAGCAATTGGTAATTTAAATTCTAAATAGTTCTTTTTTTCTATCATATCTGAATCGCAATGTATACAAAGCTTCAACTTGTTGATTCCTCCTCTAACCACTGTAATTCGACCGTTCTTTATTAAAATAATGATGTTTTTCGTGTCCAACACCTTAGCTTTAATAACAAATTTTACGATAAGATTCTAAAATAATTATAGCATTATTTTCCTATTTGGTAGTGTGAAAAAGAAATCGCTTTCGAAAATAATATTGTAGGAGTATAATTTAATTGTGAAAAATAAGACAACTTCATTTTAGCGGAATATAAGGGGGATTTTGTATGGAGAAGCTTCAAGAAAGTATGTATAAGCTTATCGTTGAAACATCTACAAACTTACCAAAGGATGTCCGTAGTGCTATTGCAAAAGCGAAAAAACGTGAAAATGCAGGTACTCGAGCTGCTATGTCATTATCAACGATTACGAACAATATTTCCATGGCGGATGAAAATGTATCGCCTATTTGTCAAGATACGGGTTTGCCAACATTTAAAATTAAAACGCCTGTAGCGGTAAATCAGTTAAAGGTAAAGGATGCGATTTATAGCGCTATCGCACAAGCTACAAAGGATGGCAAGCTACGTCCTAATTCTGTTGATTCCTTAACTGGAGCCAACAGTGGTGATAATTTAGGTATAGGCACTCCGGTAATTAAGTTTGAACAATGGGAGAAAGATTATATTGATGTAAGACTGATTTTAAAAGGTGGAGGCTGTGAAAACAAAAACATCCAGTATAGTTTGCCATGTGAACTAGAGGGGCTTGGTCGTGCAGGACGTGATTTAGACGGAATTAGAAAATGTATCATGCATTCAGTATATCAAGCGCAAGGACAGGGATGTAGTGCTGGTTTTATTGGTGTTGGAATCGGAGGAGATCGTACGAGTGGTTATGAGTTAGCTAAAGAGCAGCTTTTCCGTACGGTTGATGATGTAAACCCTAACGAAGATTTACGTAAACTTGAAGAATACGTGATGGAAAATGCGAATAAGCTCGGTATTGGTACAATGGGCTTTGGTGGGGAAACAACGCTTCTCGGCTGTAAAGTGGGTGTCATAAACCGAATCCCAGCAAGCTTTTTTGTATCAGTAGCGTACAACTGCTGGGCATATCGACGCTTAGGTATGACTGTAAATCCAGAAACGGGCGAGATTAATGAATGGTTGTATCAGGACGGAGAAAAAGTAGATTTTGCTAATGACGCAAATAAAGCTGACGAGGAATCGGAAACACGTGAAGTTGTATTACAAGCACCGATAACGGAAGAACAAATCCGTGAATTAAAAGTGGGAGATGTCGTTCATATTAATGGCATGATGTACACTGGGCGCGATGCGATTCATAAATATTTAACTGACCACGATGCGCCAGTAGATTTGGACGGACAAATTATTTATCATTGTGGACCAGTAATGTTGAAAGATGAAGAAGGCAATTGGCATGTAAAAGCAGCAGGTCCTACTACATCAATTCGCGAAGAGCCGTATCAAGGTGATATTATGAAGAAGTTTGGTGTCCGTGCAGTTATTGGTAAAGGTGGTATGGGACCAAAAACACTTGCAGCTTTAGAAGAGCATGGTGGCGTTTATTTAAATGCTATAGGTGGTGCAGCACAATATTATGCTGATTGTATTAAATCAGTTGAGGGAGTTGACCTCATGGAGTTTGGCATTCCTGAAGCAATGTGGCATCTGCAAGTTGAAGGGTTTACTGCTGTAGTAACGATGGATTCTCACGGCAACAGCTTACACGAAGATGTTGATAAATCATCTTTAGAAAAGCTAGCGACTTTTAAAGATCCTGTTTTTAAATAGGAGATATATATGATTTTTCAAAGGATCATTAGCAATTGCTAGTGATCCTTTGTTATTGGAGGTGTACAGTAGATTTATGGACTAACCTTTATTGTTTACGGGTCAAATTAGATGTTATATGGGTCAAATTCTGAATATGCGGGTCAAATTAGATGATATATGGGTCAAATTCTGAATATACGGGTCAAATTAGATGTTATATGGGTCAAATCCTGAATATACGGGTTATATTTGATGTTATATGGGTCAAATTAGATGTTATATGGGTCAAACTTTGAATATACGGGTCAAATAAGATGATTTACGGGTCAAATTCTGAATATACAGTTCAAATTAGATGTTATATGGGTCAAACTCTGAATATACGGTTCAAATTAGATGATATATCGGTCAAATTCTGAATATACGGGTCAAATTAGATGATTTACGGGTCAAATTCTGAATATACGGTTCAAATTAGATGTTTTACGGTTCAAATCCTGAATATACGGTCCAAATTAGATGATTTACGGGTCAAATTCTGAATATACGGGTCAAATTAGATGTTTTACGGTTCAAATTCTGAATATACGGGCCAATTTAAATGGTTTACTGGTCAAATTAGATGATATACGGGTCAATTTGCTGAACTTATGGGTCAATATTTAAATTTATTAGTCAAAAGAGCACATTCGTGAAAAAACAAGACTAGTGTAATTTTGCACTAGCCTTGTTTAAGTGTATGTTAATCAATCCCTAGGTTTTGATATTGATTAACGGAAACGATTTGTTCATTATTATCTGCATACTCTAGCTTTAGAGTATCTCCTTGCTCAGTAAATATTGCATATGGAAAGTCACTGGAAGAAACCATGAATATTTTATCGCTATTATCTAGAAGTATAAAAATAAAAGTTACACCATCATCAATTTCCTTATAAACACGCAGAACATCCCCTTCTATATTCTTTTCTTCACTAGTTGTAGAGGCGCGGTGTGTGGAGTCGGTTCTAGAAAGGGCGCTTTTATACTTATTGAATGCTTCTTTTTGTGTTGATCCAGTAGCAAAAACTTTTGCATTTGACGCTAAGATCACTGCATACTGACGAACTAGACCACCATCATCTGTAACAGGTACAACCCAACTTGGTTCACCGTACACGTTGTAAATAACTGGCATCGTACCATGCCACTTTTCCTTTTTAAAAGTATTATCGACAACCTCTTCAGCTGCAGAGCCATCCATAACCCCCTTTACTAATTCACCGTTATAGTAGTTTAATTCACCTGTTCGTGCGTCAATGAGAGAGTAACCAAGTGCTGAATCTACACCTTCTTTCGGAGAGGTAAAGTCTGTAAAGTAATACATTTTTCCACTCTTCCCAAAAATAGGTGTTACGCCTTCGTACGTACCCCAATCGGTAGGTATTTTAACATCTGTTTGAGAAAATAAGCTGTTCCAATAACCATGTGCCAGATATCCGAAGTATTCATTCTGGAGTGAAGCTGTTTCGAAATTGAGCACACCATCGATAAAGGCAGGTGCTTTTTCTTTAGTATACTTCTGAATATCACCAGTGTTAGGGTCTACTAAAATTACTCCTTTGACATTAAATCCAGAACGTAGAGAAACTTTATCACCATATGTCATTGTATAAAAAGGTTTACCGTCATCAGCTATCTCAAATTTCGGTTCACCATAAAATATCCCTTTAGGAAATGCCTTGCGAACAATTCGTTGAAGGTTATCATTAAAATACATGCTAGGTACATATTGCATCTCATAGCCTAAGGCGAGACTGGCTTCTGCGTCAGGGTTTGTACCTGACATTGTAATGTACCCAGGAGTGGAACCGGCTTTTCTTGCTTTGAAAAAACCAGAAGCTTCTATAGGTGCTACATATAATGTCTCACCGTTGACGATTTGTGGTGTTAAATCACCGAGTTCAAAATACGAGACATTATCAATGTTACCAAAAACCTTTAGCATTTTATTACGAGCAGTTTCTGGTGGGACAGAAAAAGGTGTATCCTCATTGGTAAAAGGTTCTGATATATCATGAACTTCAAAATTAACTCCTTCATATTTATTTTTAGCAATGATCATTGAATGAAAAAAGGTTGTATAAACAAAAGCTGCAATGAGGAGTACACTTAACGTTGCTTTAATCATCAAAACTTTATTATGGTTCTCATAAAAATAGGAACTAAGAATAATAAAACCTGCTGCAACAATTGTGTAGGTTGTTAAAATTGAACTTATTTGATTATCAATTAAAAAGAAATACTCTACTATTCCAATAACTAACCAAAAAAGCACAGGAATCCATATTATTTTTACTGTAGATTGTCTTTCTTGTTTTGTCCAAGGCATCATAAATAAAGAGATCGTAAGTAAAATAACAAATTTCACTTTGTTCTTCCTCCCTCCGCATATATATCTTGTACTACGTCTATATGCATCAAAGGTTTCATTTTTATAATTGGCTCTTGTCGTAAACTGTGTTGCCAAAGTTTCTAACTAAGAAGTCATCGTTTTATAGAAGAAAAGATGAACTATGTTTGTTTTTTTGTGCGAAAAACAATCTATACGAAAACAGCTTTATAAAATAGACATCGGAAAACTCTACCTAGTATGAAATTCAACTAACGTAAAAAACTAATAAAAATATGTTGAACTTATATTATTAGGAGGGTGTCGATTGAAGATTCGATTCATACAAGCAATTTTTCTATCGCTATTATTAGCAATTACTTTTTCATATACAACAGAAGCGAGTGAATCTAACGAGCCGATTCATTGGGGGTTTAAAAGAAGTACGAATAATGAACCACCTTCAGCTGGTGAGGAACTTGACCAATTACTTGAAAAATACAATAGCTTTTATATAGGGGATACATCAAAAAAAGATATATATTTAACGTTTGATAACGGGTATGAAAATAACCAATATACTGCCAAAATATTAGACGTTTTAAAAGAGAAAGATGTGAAAGCAACTTTTTTCTTGACAGGTCATTATCTTAAAGATCAACCGAGTTTAGTCAAACGGATGGTAGAAGAAGGACATATCATTGGTAATCATTCATGGAAGCACCCTGATTTTACAACTGTTAGTGATGAGCGTTTAAAACAGGAGTTGGAGTCAGTCAAGAAAAAAACCGAGGAGTTAACAGCTCAAAAAGGTATGAGTTTCTTACGTCCACCTAGAGGAATCTTTAGTGAACGAACATTAGCCATATCAGAACAGCTAGGTTATCATAATGTTTTTTGGTCATTGGCATTCATTGATTGGCATATTGATCAACAGAAAGGCTGGAAGTATGCGTATGATAACATCATGAAACAAATTCATCCTGGTGCAGTCATCCTTTTACATGCAGTATCAAAAGATAATACAGAGGCACTTGGAAAGGTGATAGACGATCTTCGTGAACAAGGATACTCTTTCAAAAGCTTAGATACACTCATTATGGAAAAAGTGTTATTAGAGCCAATCATTTTTGAAAGATAAGATAGTAAACGTAGAATACTTTCTTTTTTTGACATAATTTCATTTAATACTTTTGTAAGATTTTTGTTATTGTTTGATAAGGTTCATCCGCGATTATAGTAGTGTACAAAAAAAGAAAGGGTGAACGAAATTATGAATAAAAAAAGTCTGTTGTTTACAGGTATTGGCATCGTAGCAGTATTAATAGGGTGGTGGTTGTTGTCACCATTGTTTATAGACAAGCAAGTGAATGAGCCGTTACCTGGTTCTGCAAACGCATCCGGTGAACATGGAGAAATGATGGATGATAAAGAAGATATGGGTTCTGATGAAGAAGCGATGAAAGATGATATGGAAGAAACAATGGAGGGTGAAGATAAGGAAGGCATGTCTGAAAAAGAAGAAATGAGTGATGATGCATCTGAAGAAGCAATGAACAAAGATAAAGAAATGTCTAACGAATCCTACGCTGGAACATTTGTTGAAGTTGATAATGAGCATAATATTAGCGGTAATGCATTCACTGTCACAGCAGATGGCAAAATGTATATACGGTTTGAACAATTCTCGGTAACGAACGGTCCCGATCTTAAAGTTTATTTAACTAAAGAAGGGCAGCCTACGAGTGAGGGTGTTGATTTAGGGAAATTAAAAGGTAATCAAGGTGATCAAAACTATGAAATTCCTGAGGGTGTAGATTTAAGTGAGTATAACAAAGTAGTCGTTTGGTGTCGTGCGTTTGATGTTGATTTCGGCTACGCAATGCTTGAAAAGCAATAATATCCACTCTCGTGGTACAATACGAGAAAAGAGGTAAGAGGTGGATAGTGGATGTCACAGAAAATCTTAGTTGTTGATGATGAGTCCAACATAACAGATGTTTCAAAACGTTACTTAGAACGGGAAGGTTATGACGTTTTATTAGCATCAAATGGAGAAGAAGGTATAACACTTTGGCGAAGCCACAAACCGGATTTGATTGTCCTCGATGTGATGATGCCAAAAAAAGATGGCTGGGAAGTGTGTGAAGAAATAAGAAATGAGGACGATGTACCCATCATAATGCTCACTGCAAGAGGAGAAGAAATGGATCGACTCATGGGACTGACGCTAGGGGCAGACGATTATATGACGAAGCCATTCAGTCCCCGTGAGCTCGTATTGCGGGTGAAAGCTATCTTTCGTAGGATTCATGTTGGTAGTAAGAAGTCAACTGAGAAATCGACAACGACTAAGCTTAAATTTGATGGCTTAGAAATTGATTCTGAAATGCGTAAGGTGGTAGCGTTTAATAATAATATTGAATTAACTGTTAAAGAATTTGACATGTTGTTTTTACTTGCAAGCCACCCAAATCAAGTGTTTTCAAGGAGCCAACTATTAGATAAAATATGGGACATTGATTTCTTTGGGGATACAACTACAGTCACTGTTCATATTAGAAGACTTCGTGAAAAAATAGAACAGAATCCATCAGAACCTGTCTTTCTTCAAACTGTATGGGGTATAGGTTATAAGTTTACTGGGCGTGAATTGTTATGAAGATGCGCACGCAACTACTAATTGCTAATGCACTAAGTATTATTATCATATTAATATTCCTTACGATAAGCTATGTTCGAATGCTACTCCCTAATGAGGCGATTGAGCTTTTAACGATTGTAACCGTAGCGGCTGGTATTTTATCATTTTTTATTCATGGGTTGTTAATTAGACCCATTGAAAAGGCGATAACTCTTATTAGATTAGAATCAAAAAAAATTGCAGAGGGTAAATTTGAAGGTAAAGTTTCCTCAATAGGACCTAAAGAATTTCAGCAATTGGCAGAGCATTTTAATGAAATGAGCAGCAAGCTTGAGGAAAGCTTTACAAAGATCAAGCAAGCTGAAGCATCGAGAAAAGAACTTGTTGCAAATATTTCACATGACTTACGTACTCCATTGGCTTCAATTCAATCATTTGTTGAAGCCCTGCAGGATGATGTTATTGAAGATAAACAAACGTTTGATCAATATTTAAAAACAATACGTCTTGAAACGAAAAGACTTGATCATCTGATTAATGATTTATTTCAACTTTCTCAACTTGAGGCAGGTACTGAGGCATTTGAACCTACCCGATATCACTTAGATAGCTTAATAGTTGAAACACTCCAAAATCAATATTTTCAAATTGAAGAACACGGCTTGAAGATATCGGTTCAAATTCCAGATAAGCTTTCTCCGTTAATGATTATGCCCGAAAAAATAAAGCGAGTGCTGATTAATTTTATACAAAATGCAATACGGTATGCTCCGAGAGGAAGTCAGCTAGGAATTGATGTGAAGGAAAGTGTAGATTGTGTTAAGGTCAGTGTTACTGACGAAGGAGAAGGTATCAACGAATCAGAGCTTCCACATATTTTTGAGCGGTTTTATCGGGTTGAAAAATCACGTAATAAAGCTCATGGCGGTGCTGGGTTAGGATTAGCAATATCAAAATCTATTATAGATTTACATGGCGGAGAAATTGGTGTGCAAAGTAAACAAGGTGAAGGAAGTACATTTTATTTTACACTCCCGAAACAGCATAAGTAGTGAACGACAGGCGATCTTGCACCTGTCGTTTTGTTATAAGTTCTTAAAGTCACAAATCATTTCAAGAAATCTTTCTTTTTCTTCTATATAAGGAAAGTGATTGCTTAAGTCGAATATGTATAAAGTCGAATTTGTTAAGCATTTACTTATTTCTTCTGAAAAGATTAAAGGACATTGTGTATCATAACGCCCACAAAAAACAAAGGTTGGAATTGTGATTAGCTTTAATTCATTACGTATGTCATAATCCGGAATCTCTTTGAATGAAAAATAGTCCAACCTTCTTTGGACAACTTTACCACTACTAGGTTTTGTAAAGTATTCATCACGTCTTTCGATATTAAATAAAGACATATTCGTCCATTCTTTATTGGCCACTTTACGTTCATCAATTGTGGATGTAGGAGACTTAAGAATCGAAAAGATACGTTTTAATTTTTTGTTTAAATGACTATGTGGGCTATACATACTGTCTTCGTGCTCTATATACTGATTTGTAGCAGCAGCTCCACCGACCATAAGCTTTTTGATAGAATTGGGGTATGTCGTAGTATACATTAGCCCAAGCATTCCACCAGATGAGTGTCCAGCAAAGCACCACCTCTTAATATTTAGCGAGTCCCTAATTGCTTCTAAATCGTTTACTGCTTCTAGCATACTTAATTCCTCTTCTTTCAGTGCAATACTTGAATTACCTGCTTCTTTTAAATTGATTAGAAAGACCGTAAAGTCCTCTACGAAAGTATCTGCAAAGTAATAGCCTAATTCATTAAACTCACTGTATAGATGGGTAATACATATTGGTTCGCCTTTTCCTTGTGTAAACACTTCAAACTGCCCTCGAGGTGTATTAATAAATCGTCTTACCCACATATAAAGCCTCCTAGGTGTGAAATAATTTTGTTTTGATAAATCAACTTTCGACAAATTCACGATAAAACCCTCTCATAATTCAGTGTTTTATTGTAAAAATAGGTAAAATAAAGTAATCTAATATAATATTATTTTGCTAAATTGTGGGAGGGAGAAAAAGTTGAATAAACTGGAGTATAAGGTTAAAAGAATAGATAATATAGATGACCTACTAGTACTAACAACGAGCGTAGCTTGGAGCTTTACTGGGCAACAGTTTGAGCTTTTGTTATCAGTAGGTACTTTCTATGGTCATTACGATAACAACAGAATTATATCCTGTGCAGGAATTTTTCAGTATGAGAATAATCTTGCATCAATTGGTATTGTTTGTGTCCATCCGCGATATCGTCGTAAGGGATTAGCTAAACAATTAATGACAATATGTATGGAAGAAGCTAATAAATTAGATTCACCAATCTCACTTGTCTCTTCTCCAGAAGGGTTTCCTTTGTACAAATCTCTTGGTTTTAAAGCAATAAGAAATATCCATAGATTACAGTTAGATAATAGTTATTTACCGTTAAAACAAGGAGAGCTTGAGAAAATTGAACAGATGAATATAGAAGATTTAATAGATGTGATTCAGTTAGATATAGAAGCATTTGGACTTAATCGCAGTGCAATGTATGAACAGCTTTTTTATAATATGGAAAGTGGTTTCGTTGTAAGGGGAGAGGATCGAATGCTTAAAGGGTTAAGCATGACAACGAAAGTAGGAAATGCGATCAGGGTTAGTCCGTTGATAGCTAAAGACCCTAGCATAGCTAAGCTATTAATATCCAACATTTTTGGACATCACGCATGTCCAATACAAATTGATGTACCTTCAAATCAAGCGGATTTTATTAATGAATTAGAACAGAGGTATGATTTTAAAAACATACTATTATCTCCACAAATGACTTTATATGCTACAGATTTACCAGGAAAGAATGACCATATGTATGGAATTTTAAATCCCGCCTTTGGATAAATGACTTACGTTCTCAGATAATATCACGACTATATATTATGAGGTGCAAAAACCAGGAAACTGTAATAGGTTCCTGGTTTTTATCGAAATGAGACTAGAAAAGTGGTGAATCTTCTAGCTGTGGATTATATGATTCCATAAAGTCGTTTGTTACATTTACAAAAATGTTTAATGCCTTCTCAAATGCAGTAATATTTAAATTGCCATAACTAATTCTTAAATGGTGATATTCTGGATCGTTTGGGTAGCACATTGCTGAAGGTAGGAACGATAGCTCTTGTTTCTGTGCATGTAATAATAAATGATCTGTGTTTACGTGAGTAGGAAAAGAAATCCACATGACGGGCCCACCTTTAGGAACCGTCCATGTAACACCTTCTACGTTTAAGCTTTTTAGTGCTTGAATAAGGAGGTTCCGTCGATATTTTAATAGAGAGTTTTGTTTCTTAAAATGCTTTTCAAAGTTAAATGTTTGCATAAATCGTGCAAGGATTCGTTGATTTAATAATGGGGAGCCGAGATCTGAGACACTTTTGGCAGCCTTTAACTTATTTAATATTTTCCCATTTGCTACGATGCAGCCTATCCTAAGACCAGGAGATATTGTTTTACTAAACCCCCTCATATAAATTACATGACCGTACTCATCCATGGATTTGATAGGCTTTGCAGAACCTTCTATAGTTAGCTCTGTCCAAGGATCGTCTTCAATAACGATTACATTGAAAGCCTGTGCAATTTCTATTAATCTCCTTCTCTTTTTCGGAGGAAGTATTGTCCCCATTGGGTTTTGGAAAGTGGGATTTGTGTATATGAGCTTTGGTGAAAATTGCTCACATAAACGTAAAAGCACGTTAACATTGATTCCATCTTTATTGGTAGGTATCGTTTTAATGGTTACGCCACGGGATTTAAATAAATCAATAATGCCAATATATGTTGGTGCTTCGACCAATACGACATCTCCTTCATTAAGAAAAGTCTTAGCAACTAAATCGAGCCCTTGCTGGACACCAGTTGAGATGATGACTTGATCAGCGGTTGATGATAAGCCATAATGGGAAAGGTATTCACATATCGTTTCACGTATAATTTTATCTCCAGGTCCAGGGCCATAAGTAGTTAAAATATTTGGCTCAGCTGTAATGACTTTTTTAGTAACTGCAGTTAATTCTTTTACTGGCAAGAATTCTTCGCTCAAGTTAGCGAGTGATAAGTTATATCTAAGTTGATTAGAAAATGATTTCATCTCCTTCCATGTTTGTGCCCTCGGTAAATAATCAACAATCATATTTTGCCAGTTATGATGAGATATCTCTTCTTGTTGCTCATGTTGTTTTTTTACATAACTCCCCTTACCATGTCTTCTTTCTATTAATTGCTTTTTTTCAAGTAATTCATATGCTTTTTGAACGGTGACTAAACTAACATGTAGTTGATCAGCAAGCTTTCGAACAGATGGTAATCTATCTCCTTCTGACATTAAGCCTGTTTTAATACGATCTGATAATGATAGGTATATTTGCTCAGGTAATGAGTGATCAGAATCTTTTGAAAGAGATATATTCAATGTCATCATCCTTTCTTTAACTGTTATATTAAGTGTTTTACTGTTATAGAATATTTATTTTAATATTACCTAAACAAACAGCGATTGGGGAGTGGGTAATATGATTTTATTTAATTTTTTATTTATATGTATCATATTTGGAACAACTTTTTTTGCAATAAAGATAGGTATTGATGCAGGAGTTGCACCTTTTTTTTCTGCATCACTTAGGTTTTTTATTGCTGGAGTAATTGTTATACTGTTCTATAAAATTCGACAAGCTCCATTTCCGCCTTTACATATGATATTGCAATTAGCAATCATAGGTTTCTTCTTAACATTTGGCACATTTTCAACACTTTATTGGGCAGAACAGCATATTCCTTCAGGTTTAGCTGCTGTATTGTCTGCATTCGGACCGATTATGGTCTTTTTACTAAAAAAATATGAGGATAAATCCAAATTTTTACCTATACAAGTGCTTGGTTTGATTGCAAGCTTATGTGGTGTAGCGCTCATAGCATGGCCAGGAATGAATGGTGATGTGAATGCGATTTGGATTATTGGTTCCATTGTTGTAATTCTAGGCCAGCTGTTCTACAGTGTTGGGACAATAAGGTCAAAAAAAATAATGTCATCAAGCTCACAGTTTTCCCCGTTTTTATTAAATGGCTTTCAAATGCTTTTCGGAGGTATCATGCTTTTTCTGCTCTCATTAATAATTGAACGACCAAATTTAGCCTCGTTCTCCAATATAACCGCACAGCTATCACTCATATATTTGATTTTCTTTGGTTCAATTTTAGGTCATGGTATTTTTTATTGGCTAGTTGGTAAGACAAATCCAGTTTTTCCTTCTACATGGTTATACGTTTCACCTATTATTGCGATGATATTAGGTATTACCTTTTTAAGTGAAGAAATTTACTTGATTTCTATCTTTGGTTCAATTTTGGTGCTTGTCGGAGTATTTTTTACTAATCAAGAAACATTTAAAGAATATTATAAAAAAGGGAGTTTAAATAAAAAAGTAGCTAAAAACATATAGTCGGAAGGGGAGTTAATCTTTATATTAGGCTGTTTTTGTAACTAGTAAGAATGTATACATCCAGCTTTCGTAGTACCTTTTCTACTTAAACGTGTGGGTTCTAATAATACTTGTTCTTACTAGCCATATACAGTAAAGATTGCAATAAAGTTTACGAAAGCCTCTTTTCGTAAACTTTGTTGCTTATTAACATAAAAAGTGGTTTTATATATTAGTTTTTGTTGTACCTAAGAAAAGATGCCACGAACGTTAGTTATAATCGTATTTAGCTAAAAAAAAGCCTTAAGTTAACTCCGCTTTCAATTGTTGTTTGTTTTTCCTCCAAATAAACAAAGCAAGGACGGCTGAAATACCATATAAGCTCGCTGCTATGAAAAAAGTATACTGTACACCGAATGTATCTGAGATTACACCCATGATACCTATAGAAATTCCTAGTGTAGCAGATGTTAATAGTCCTTTTGCTGCAAAAACCTTCGGTAAATGTTTGTCTTCCACGTTTTGTTGAAAGAGAGTTTGTTGAGAAATATCACGTAATTGATATGCAGGTCCATTAATAATACTTAACAATATTGGTACAAACGGGTTAGTTGTTAATCCGAAAATTAATGTGAAAATGCTAACTACGAATGATCCAATAATCATGCTAGCGATCAGGCGATGACTAACCCACTTTGAAAATGAAACAACGAATAACCCACCTAGAATTGTACCTATATAGTAGCTACCGCTAATGTACCCCCACCAAGCTTCATCTTTATTCAAAAATTCAATTACGTATACTAGGATGTTCGCTCCAATCCATACACCATTGGCGATTCCTTCTAATATATCCATCGTTGTAATGATTCGCAAAGCTGGATTTTTCCATAGTGATAAGTACCCTTCACTCATGGAACTGAATGCTGATTTTTTTGTTGCATGATTGGTGATCATTTCCTTCTCGTCTTTCACGAAATAAAATAAGAAGAATGATAGTAAAGATATGAATAAGGTTAGTTGTAATGAATGCACAACACCTATCTTTACTACGATAAAGCCCCCAAGAGTATACCCAAGAACAGTTAATGTTTGATTTGTAATGGATAAAAAGCCATTTGCTTTCACTAACTGGCTTTTCAATACGATACGTGGAAGCAGGGCAGAGTTTGCAGGACTGATCAACCCGTCTATAAACGATCTAATAAAAACGAAAATCAATAAGGTCATTATTGAATGAGAAAACATTGTAAAAGTTAAAAGAATTAAAAGTAAGATTATCGTATTTAGTCCTTTGGATACGAAAATTATTGTCTTTAATCTGATTTTGTCCATAACTAAGGGTGCTACAAAACCAGCAAGTAATGTCGATAATACATCGATTAACGGAAACATGGCGGCCATTGTGGCAGAACCACTTGTTTTAAAAATAAATATAGTAATAGTCATGACATAAAACACTCTTGAAAATAATCTAGTAGCTTCACTACTTATATAAAAATAAAAATGATGGCTGAATCGCATTGTATTCACTCCTTGGACAAATGTAAAAGGGTTATTGTTTTCGATTTCGTTGTCTTTCAATCCATATAAGTAATCTCTTCGTTTAGGAGTTATATGTTTTTGTGGCTTTTAAATAAAGTTGGTGAAAATATAGCAACAGAGTTATGAAAAGAAGCTTTGATTTCATTTTAATAAATCCTCATAATAATAAATGGGGGGAAGGATGGATCTTTAATTACTACTTTAGAATGAGGAATTAGTGTTTTATTAAATAGATTTTAGATTGGAAAATCAAGCATTTGTTAATGGAGAGCTTGAAATAAGAGGAGACTTTCTAATGGAATTTACAATAAACAATGAACATTTTAAAAAAGCGATGAAAGAAGTAAGTAGAGCTATATCATACAAAACACCTCTTCCTATACTTACAGGAGTTAAAGTGATTGCAAATCAGGACAGTTTAACTCTTATAGGGAGTAATTCTGATATTGTAATAGAAAAAACTATTCCAGCTGTAATTGATGGCTTACGCATAGTGGATATTTATCATACAGGCAGTATTGTGATTTCAGCGAAATACTTACATGAAATAGTTAAGAAGTTACCTGATCATATTCATGTGAAAGCAAACGATAATCACACTGTGACGATTCAATCAGCTGACATAATCACTAGCTTAAATGGTATGAATGCAGATGAATACCCTAGCATACCAGAAATGGATGAGAGTCAAGTCGTTACAATAACAGGTAAAGATTTTATTGACATCATTAAACAAACATCATTTGCAGTATCCAAAAATGAATCGAGACCGATATTAACAGGTGTGCTTATGTTATTTCAACAAGGTAGGTTAACTGTTGCAGCGACAAATTCTCATAGACTAGCTCTTAGAGAGCACATGATTGAATCAAACATCCATAAATCATTCATTGTCCCTAGTTCTTGCTTAAATGAATTAACCAAGTTAATAGATCATGAATCTGACATAATAGAAATTCATGCAACAGAGAATCATATAGCATTTAGCATGAACAATAGTTCCATTTTTTCTAGATTAATTGAAGGTAATTATCCGAGCATTCACGAGTTAATACCAAAAGATGCAAAAACAGTTATAACTGTGAACACGAAGCAGCTGCTAAATGGGATAGATAGAGCTAGCTTGTTTGCTAATGAATGGACAAACAATAATATACACCTCGAAATTGTAGATAAGTCAAAATTGAAAATTTCATCAAATTCATCACAAATAGGCCAAATAGAAGAAATCCAAAGTGTAAAGACTTTAAGCGGAGAATCGGAGCTAAGCATTTCACTCGATGGCAGCTTTTTAATGGATGCTTTAAGAGTTATAAATGAAGAGGATATAAGCATCAGCTTTGGGGGTTCGATGAAACCAATTCTTATCCAACCGCTGAGCAATATATCACACCTACACCTAATATCACCAGTGAGAACGTACTAATATATTTCAGCAACTTATAATTACATATAATGCTACATTTGATTGACAAGATTTATAGAAGCAAATTTTATTGTTGAAGTTTTCAGTGTGGCGATAGCAAATGACTAAGTCTAGCATTATAGTTTCTATATCGTTATTTATCGGAAGTCCCTATTTGTAGTATCGGGAGAGGCTAGTTATATGTTTGTCGAACGATTATTTTTAAAACAAAGGAGGAACCTGTTAAAGATTATAGAAACCTTATTTTACTTAACTAGTTTATAAATTCGTGAACAGGAGTGGTTAGGGATGGAAGTAAACCAACTAAAGCGTGGGAAATTAGGACAAACCATTCAAGTACGTTTAGTCTCTAACTTAACAAAATCGCAGGAATATTACCGTGATGTCCTAGGGTGTGAAATTGATGACTGGGGACACGCAAAAAGAGACGGCATGACTATTATTCTCCAACAATCGGAATTTCCTGAGGATGTGAGACCTAACGCTGCATCAAAAAAGCGTTCAGATTATCCAACTGATTGGCAAGGCCCTGAATTCGGATGGGATACGTTTATTCATTTTAGTTGGGATGATTTGGACAGTCTAGTGAAAGAAGCTCGAGGAAATGGTGGAAATATTGCGGTTGAGCCGTTTACTGGCACACACGGCGAGTGGGAGTTTAAAAATACTTGTATCCAAGACCCGGATGGATACAATATCGTTTTAGGTTCAATGCGCAAAATTTAGCCATATGATAATACTTCCTAGCTCATACTCATGAGAAAACTTTATATCTATATAGTAACTTATCTATAAGTCTTTTTTTGAAATAGATCAATCAGCAATCTTTGGCTTACCTTATAGTAGGAATAGCACCTTGCTATAATTGTTCAGAATGGCTAGTATTCATAATGTTTTTATTTTGTGGCATGTCAAAGTAGGTTAGCTAAAGCCGTTTAAATTAGAAAGGAGTGTAAGAATGAAAAATGCTTTTACGTTCATAAAGTTTTCCAGTACCTTATGCAAAGCCCAGTGTCTGAAAGGTGAAACTTTGCATAAGGTGATGTGACAAATCACCATAATCATAGGAGTTCATTTCTGACACATTTGGTTTTGCACCTTATCATATTTACTAAATAAGGGGCTGCAGAAATGAGTAAACAGACAATTACAGAAAAATTACCTAAAGAATTACTTGTAGAACTTCAAAAGTATGTACCAGGGGAAATCATATATGTTCCTAAACCGAAAAAGGATTATCAAAAATGGGGAGTAAACTCTGGCGGCAGAAAGAAAATTGACTATAGGAACACCTTAATTAAAAATGGATTTAACAATGGAAGATCCATTGATCAATTAGCAGACGAGTATTTTCTTTCAACAGAAACAATAAAAAAAATCGTATATTCAAAAAAATAGTAATTAAAGCACTGGTCATCATTAATATATATTTGATCAGTGCTTTTGTTATGGTGAGTTTAGTGTTAGGTTATTTTTTCTATATTTATAACGATGATATAGAATTAAAGTAATGATAGCAAAAAGTTTAATTGAGGTAATCATAACGATTAAGGATAAAGAGGTGAGTAGATGTATAATATCAAACAAGTTGAGCAATTGTTGAATGATCATTTCAAACTAAATGTTCGAAAAATATCGAGCTTGGGGTGGAATGATAATATGACATTTTTAATTGAGGCACATGATAATAATAAGTACGTATTAAAACAACATTTAGGAATTAAAACGGCTAACATGATTGAATCAGAGTTGCTATGGCTTAAAGCGATAGCAAAGGATACAAATTTAAATGTCCAAAGAACGATAAAAAATACATATGATGAATTAACTACTTTAGTGTTTGATAAAGTCACAGGCACAAGTTTTTATTGGACACTTCAAGTTTATATTGTAGGTGAAACATTAAAAGGTCAACCCTCTGAAAGTGAAATAGAAAATCTAGCACAATTGATGGTTACCCTACATGAACATTCGATTAATTGGAACATACCGGATGGATTTGAAAGACCTATCTATGAAACTGAAGATCTTATATATTCACTTCAACAATTAAAAAAAATGATGTCAATCAGGAAAATGACATCTAACGATTTTGAAATAATTGAAAAAGCTACTAAAAAAATATCCTTAATAATTAAAGCGCAGGACAAAACTAAAGATACATGGGGTCTAATTCATGCGGATCTTCATGAGAGTAATTATGTGCTTTATCAAGGTCAATCTGCCCCAATTGATTTTTCATCATGTGGTTTTGGTTTTTATTTATATGATATAGCAATAACTTTTCTGCATCTCAATCCACAAGGGAGAAAAAATTTTATTTCTTATTATCAAAAAGGAAGAAATCTTCAAGATGACTACATTCAAGTATTGGAGGCATTTTTCTTATGGGCAATAATAAAGAATTTAGCATTTCTTGCTAAAAATCCAAAAGAACACAAAGAGTTTTCCAATATTATCCCATTCTTAGTAAAAAATTGTGTTAAATTCTTACAAGGAGAAAAGTTCTTGTTATAGGTGTAATGCTTATCAAATGTTAATAGAGATAGTAGTACGTTAACTTCGTAAACTTTATTGCAATAGTTCTTAAATTAGAAGATAAAGGTGTTGTATTACACAACACCCATCATTTTATAGAAGAAAAGTTGCTACGAAATCTAGTTGTGTACAAAAAACCTCAATCTATGCTAAAACAGCCTAGTAGTATTAGCGGAAGAAGAGCATAAAATATTCACTCTAAGGTGACAATCTGAAATAAAGATAATCTTCTTTCGTTTTAGGAATATTTTGCTGGAGAACCTTTGTCTATAAGTTAAATATTTACTACTATTAAACCCTTTCGGTATAATTTATTTAGGTTGGTAAATTAATCAATGTAATTCTTTTTTTGTTAGTTAATTTTAAAAGCTCACTACTACCTAATATATGTATGGTGTGGTAGAAATCACGATATATTTAGCTAAAAAGTACTTTAAAGACAAGAAGGTTTAGTTAAATATAAAACTATAATAAAAAAATAATGTGGAGAGAGTAAACGTGATGTGGTAAAACTTTCTATAGCAAAAAAAGTATTCGATTATAAGTGTAAACTCATAAATGAAAGGGTGAGGGTATTGGATATTTTATACATACCTCCTTCAAAACACTTGAGAGAATTTATAGATTGTTATTGGATATGGGAATCTAGCAATGACAATCAACAAATCAAGTTACCTAGAGTTTTACCTAGTATAAATATCGAGATGGTCTTCCACTATCAGTCCCCTATTATATTTATTAACCATAAAAAAATTCCATCTAAGCTTTCTGATGCCCATGTAGTTGGCATACAAAAAAGTTATATAGATTTACATGCAACAGGAAAAATAGGTATGATAGCTGTTCGTTTTCTACCAGGATCATTTCATCATTTTTGTAATGAAAATATGGCAAATTTCACAAATAATTTAAGGGGTATTACAGAAATTTGGGGTAACTTAGGAGACGAATTACAGTATCAAATTAAAGATTCTTCGACGTTAAAGCAGAAGGTCGAAATTATAGAAAAGTATTTATTATTGTTATTAAAGCATTATCACAAGAATACTGATTATCAAAAAATCCAAGCATATGTAATCGATAAATTAACTTATTCTAGCAGTTTTACAACGATTCAAAACCTATGTAATGAAATAAATGTTAGCCAGAGGCAGCTGCAAAGAATCTTCCGCGAATTGGTTGGGGTAAGTCCTACATTTTATCGGAAACTCTCTACATTTGCTGAAACTTCACAAAAGATTTGCTTATACGAAAAACAAAAGTATCTAGACATCATATATGAAGGTGGATACTACGATCAATCTCATTTCATTAATGTTTTTAAACAATTTTCTGGACTAAGCCCACTCTCAGTCTTATCAAAAGAATTTATGTCGTATTTTTACAATACAAAAACTCCTCCTGCATCTAAAATATGCACAAACTAACATTATTGGGGGAATTATAATGAAACTTTGGAAACTGAGCGGAATATTGCTGATTGGAACAGGAATCTTACACACCATTGTGGGTCTAATTATAGGGTGGGGTGTGCTGGGGGAAATTGTTAAAGAAGGTATTTTCAATACTGTGGGGACACAATATGATCGTAATGCTGCAGTATGGTTTTTATTATGTGGGATATTTTGGGTTATAATTGGTCAATTTATGCATTTATATGTGAAGGAAAGACAACAGCCATTACCTCGTTTCATTGGCTGGTATTTTCTTATCATTGGGATTTTAGGAGTATTCATATCTCCTGTGTCTGGTTTTTGGCTATTTATTCCGCAAGCTCTAATTATAATTTATGCGGATACAATATTTACTTACAATCCAAGAAACTAGCAGTCTACCATTCTAAAAAACGATCTAGGGAATTAATTGCATAAAGGTGATTAAAAGTTCAAATAATCGAAAAGTTTATTATGACGAGGGAAATAAACTGCTGAGTATTAAATTGAAATATCAATCAATCCAAGGTGGGCAAATTGAAAAAACAGAAATAATGGATTTCTCAATGCGACTCTATGAGTTAGAAGAATTTAGAAACACACTTATATCTAATGGCTTTCAAAATATTGTTATTCATGACATAAAAGATGGATATGGGAAAGGAAGTTCGTTTCAAGTTTTTGAGTGTACCATATAAATGTTTATTCTCGTTGTATAGAAAAAGCAAAAATAAATGAGGTATGAAATGGAAAGAGATAATAGACTAAAAGAACAATTACTTGTACTTGAAGAGAAGTTATTAAAGCCAGAAATTCGTGCATCTAAAAATGAATTAAAAAAATTGCTATCTGAGAATTTTTTTGAATTTGGAAGTTCAGGAAGAGTCTTATATAAAAATGAGGATATTAGTGACGATGGGATAGGGGCAGTTAAGATGACGTTGAGTGACTTTGATATACATCCATTGTCTCAGGATGTAGTGTTAACAACTTACCGAATATATAACGAAGAAAGCAAACAACATACGTTGCGTAGTTCAATCTGGAAATATAGTAATGGTAGCTGGCAGATGTTTTTTCATCAAGGAACAAAGACGAATTGATAATTCATAATATGTCAATGAAGCTTGCGTAGTTAATTTCTATATATTTATTTTGAAAATGAGGTTTAAAAGGCTGGCGCAAAAAAATAAGCGTCCAGATTTTGGGCCATATTCTAGAATAAAGTTACTATCGAATAATAATCGAAGCTTATTGATCCTTAATGATGATATAGAAAGGAAGCAGTAGGATGGTCAAAAAAATATATATTGTTAGACATTGTGAAGCACAAGGGCAGCCTTCAGAAGCACAATTAACTAACAAAGGATTTGAACAAGCGAGACTTTTGTCAGATTTTTTTTCTGACAAGAAAATAGATCGAATCATATCAAGCTCATTTATTCGAGCGATTCAATCAATCGAACCGTTAAGTGTGCATAAAAACGTAACAGTTGAAGTCGACCAACGGCTAACAGAAAGAATATTAAGTGAAGAAAATTTAGCTGATTGGCTTGAGAAATTAAAACGAACTTATGATGATTTAGATGCAAAATATAAAGGGGGAGAATCGAGTCGAGAAGCGATGAATCGTATTTCATGTGTTGTAAATGAAATCTTTAATAGTCATTTTGAAAGTACTATCATCGTTACTCACGGAAATATCATGTCATTATTGCTGAAAAAGTATAATCATCATTTTGGTTTTGACGAATGGAAGAGTTTGAGTAACCCTGATGTATATTTATTAACTAGTAAAGATAGGGCAACTAGTGTAGAGAGGGTATGGCAAGAAGGTGAGATTAATGAAATTTGAGCAATGTAATAGGGTTAACGTATTAATGTCCTCGTACAATAAACCATGGTTTATTGCTGGTGGCTGGGCAATAGATTTATTTATTGGAAAGCAAACAAGACCCCATCATGACTTAGAAATAGCCATCTTTCGAAAGGACCAACTTCACTTAAAAGATTATTTCCAAGACTGGGAATTTAACAAAGTTAGCAACGGTACATTATACAGATGGGAAAAAGAATTTTTGCAGCTTCCAATACACGAAATTCATGCTGAAAATAAATACAATGACCAGCAATTAGAAATTCTTTTAAATGAGGCTGATAATGACAAATGGCTATTTAGAAGAGATGCGCTAATTACACATCCAGTCGAGAGTATTTGGAGCTATTCTGCTTCACGTATTCCTTTCCTAAATCCTCAGATTGTGCTTCTATATAAAGTGAAAAATACGAGAGAGAAAGATCATCAAGATTTTTTTGCAGCTTTACCAAACCTTAATGAAAATCAAATAGAATGGCTTCGTCATGCAATTCAAATTCATAGTCCGGAACATACATGGCTGGAATTTCTTTAAGACTTGGAAGGGAGTAAGTATGGTTTGATGAAGAGATTTGTTGTGGCAATTATTCTTTCTTATGTTATTTTAAGTGTACCGCATATATTAGGTTTTGGTTATGTAATTGATTGGGTGCCAGAAGCCTCTACAATAACAAAAATCATTACATACATACGAGAAGGCTTAGTTTATGGCTTCATGTACAAATTACTTATATCGATATTAATAGCCGTGTTGAGTAGCCTCTATGTTAAAAGGTAGAAAGTAACATGTTGGTATTTATTTACTTTTAGATCTCTTATTCTTAAAGCTGTTCTATTGTCATACATTTTATACAAACTTTGTAGCTGAATGAGGATAAGCTTGGTGTATGAAGCCCTTTGTTTATCAAATGAAAGGGGAAGATTAAATGAAACTGCAGCCTTTCACGAAAAAATGGCTCCTATCAACCTTTGTTTTGCTAATGTTAGTAATAATAGTCATACCACTTTTATGGTCGAATATGCGATCATCATTACCAAGTGGCTTGTATGTAGAAAAACAAGTGGGTTCCGTTGGAGTAGAAATGGGTGAACATGAATGGGGGTTAGAGTTTTCCTTACCTGTTCAATGGAAAAAAGCTTCCCCTTGGGAGGATATACCTATTTTAGATGAAATTACTTTGTTGAATTCGTACGGGGATATCATAGCATCGGTACGAGGAAAGACCCCTTTAATGGTAGAGGTTAATAAAGATAATTTGTTAACTGAGAGATTAATAAGTGGAGAGATAGAATTAAGTATTAATGGAGAACGAATTTTGGATGATAGAGGGTTTACATTAAGAACACCTTTGTCTAGTACGATGCAAGCTTCTTATCTTCCACACGAGTTGAGGTTATCATTTAATGGAGAACAAATGATTTTCCCTATGAAGGGGAGCTATAAGATTTTTCCGATTATAGAAACGATGACAGATTATAGACCAAGTGCTTGGCATGTGGAGGGTATCAAGGTGCATCAAGATGCAGGTTCTAATATAACTAAGGGATATATAGTCAAATTACAAGGGCCAAAAGGTTCCACACTCAAGGATATTTTATTTTGGCTTCCGGGGATGACGAATGAATATTATAGTAATCATGTGTTATATTCACTTGATGAAAATTGGGATCGATATGACCTTGATCAATTTGATGGAGAACCGTTGTCCTTACCGTTAACCATTATGTCTAATAACTTGCTCGTTTATTTTCCTATTACAGATGAGATACGGACAAATATTAATAAAACAATCGTTCATGTAAGACCGTACTTTACCTTTTTGAATGAAGATAAGGTTGAATATTACACAGGTGGTTCTGGTAGTGTTGGTCCTTTTGAAGACGGCATAAGTAAAGAAGAAATGCTTATAGCTCCACAGAAATAGCAAAAGATTATATTATATAACTTTAATTTTAGATATTTTGCAATTAATATGTAAAGCTTAATTGGAAATCTAGAGGTAAAATCATCAGGTGGAAACTTCCTCCACCTGATGATTTTAGTTTGTAACCTCTACAACCTTCAAAATTGAGAAGTGATGTGGTGCTAGAGGTAGGATGGCATGGCTTGCTTCAGCCGCAAACTCCTCTTCTGTCCATAAATTAATGAGTTTTTTATTTTTTATATCAATTGGTAGCTCCACGTCAATGTTATTCTCTGAATTATTAATAACGAAGAATATTTCTTCTTTATGAGACGTTCTTTTATAAATGATATGGTTCGTTTCATCATTTGTGTCGACAAAATGAAAGGTACTATTTTTACTAAAGATAGCTTCAGTCTTATATATATGAATTAGTTTTTTTAGGAAATCAAATAAATCTGTATTTTGTTCTTCTTTTTCCCAAATCATACAGTTACGACATCCTGGATCTTGTCCACCTGTCATTCCTATTTCATCTCCATAATAAATGCAAGGTGACCCTGGAAATGAAAGTTGAAACAAGTATAGGAGCTTTAAACGTTCTATATCATTTTCGCATTCTGTCAATATTCTTGGTGTATCGTGACTTCCTAGTAAATTGAATTGTACCTCTGATACATTTAGTGGATACGAGTGATATACTTGAGAAATCGCATTCGCAAACTGTGTTGCTGTTACAATCTTCTTTGCGAAAAATTGTAAAGCTGTATGTGTGAACGGATAGTTCATAACTGCATCGAATTGATCACCTTCTAGCCAAGGCATTGAATCATGCCATATCTCACCAAGAATATAAACCTCAGGGTTGATTGATTTAACAGCGGAACGAAACTCTTTCCAAAACTGATGATCAATCTCATTTGCCACATCTAAACGCCACCCATCAATACCGAATTCACGTACCCAGTAACGGCCAACATCTAGTAAATAATTTTTCACTTCCTGATTTTGGGTGTTTAGCTTAGGCATTGTCTCCACAAACCCAAATGTATCATAATTTGGTGCAGGAGAAGTTTGTACAGGGAACTCTTTTATATGAAACCAATTTTTATACCGTGATTTTTCTCCATGCTTTATGACGTCTTGAAATTGTGGGAAATAGTAGCCACTATGATTGAACACAGCGTCAAGCATGACTTTAATCCCATTTTGATGACATGTGTTTACTAGTTTCTTGAATGTTTCTTTATCACCAAAGTGAGGGTCAATTTCCATGTAATTGATTGTGTCATATTTATGGTTTGAAAATGCCTTAAATATTGGTGTGAAGTATAAACCAGTTATACCCAAATCAACTAAATGAGGAATGTGGTTAATAATTCCCTCGAAATCACCTCCGAAGAAATTTGTTGAAGTAGCTTCTTCACTTCCCCAAGGTAATGTGTTTGGAGGGTTGGTCTCAGCATTTCCATTAGCAAATCTTTCTGGGAATATTTGATACCACACTGTTTTCTTCACCCATGCTGGAGCTTTAAATACATCATTGTGATGTAGAAAAGGGAAACAAAAATAATATGTAATATCATCTACAAGTATATGATTGAAAAATCCCTTTTCTGTATAAACGATCGTTTCATCTCCTGAAGTTAGTTCAAACCCATAGCGTAATCGACGAAACTGTGGTTGAATGACAACAAACCAGTAGTCAAATAAGGAATCACTTCCTTCTTTTTTCATGGAAGTTTGGCTTGTTTGCCAATTGTTTTCCTTCCAATCATATGGATCTCCATGAATGAGCTTGATGTTATCAATATTATTTTTCTTTGTACGTAAGCGTATATGTATTGTTTTTTCATCGTATGCATAAGCGTAATTGTCTTTTGGCCTATGGTAAATAGCTTCTATGATCATAGTAATACCTCCCTGAAATGAGAAACCGTTTGCACTATTTTATCAATATGGTAGTTGAAGTGTAATTAGAAGTCAATATTCGAAAGTGCGAATCTTTGAAAATATGTAAAAAAAGTATTGAAAAGAAGAATAATAAATATATAATAGAGATGACAAATAGTATGGAACCGTTTTCTTATTTTATGAAGATGGTTTATTTTTATACTTATTTGCGCAAACGTTTGCATAATATGATCATTTATGAGGAGGTACAAGCAATGAAGAAGGTATTCTTTCTTAGTGTGATGGCAATTTTCCTTATTAGTATGTTAGCAGCTTGTGGACCCCAAGAAGCGGTAGACCAATCATCTAGTGATAATAATAGGGATACCGAAACAAATGGTGAAATGCCAGTAAAACCAGAAAAGCTCATCGTATGGGAGGATAAAGAGAAAGGCCCAGCAATGGAAGAAGCCATTAAAAGCTTCGAAGCAGAATATGGTATTAAAGTAGAGTATAAAGAAGTGGAGATGGCTACTAGTCAAAGAGATCAATTACGTTTAGATGGTCCTGCTGGGACTGGTCCAGACGTTATCACAGTGCCACATGATCAAATTGGTCAATTAGTTACTGAAGGTTTAATTCAAGAAATAAAGGTAGAACAAAGTATATTAGACACCTTTACAGAGTCTTCAGTTACAGCTCAAATGTTTAACGGCAAGCTGTACGGTTTACCGAAAGCAACTGAAACACCTGTTTTTATTTATAACAAAGCACTAATGGAAGAAGCGCCTCAATCATTTGAAGAGCTATTTGAAATTGCAAATGACTTTGATAATAAAGATGAATTTGGCTTTTTAGCACTATGGGACAACTTTTATTTTGCCCACGGTGTATTAGGAGGGTACGGTGGTTACGTATTTCAGAATAATGAAGGTAGGCTAGACCGAAATGATATTGGCTTAAGTAATGAAGGTTCAGTAGCGGGAGGACAATATATTCAACAATGGTATAAAGACATTTTTCCTAAAGGGATCATAGGTGAGTCGGGTGGCTCAACGATGGATGGACTGTTTAATGAAGGAAACGTTGCATCTGTTATGAATGGGCCTTGGGCATTTCAAGGTATGACTGATGCAGGAATTGATTTTGGTGTAGCACCATTACCAACCTTACCGAATGGTGAACAAGTTAGAACATTTATGGGTGTTAAGGGGTGGCAAGTAACTTCATTTACAAAGCACCCTGAATGGTCAACGAAATTGGTTGAACATTTAACGAATGAAGAGAATGCAAAAATTCGTTTTGAATTAACACAAGAAATACCTCCTGTTAAGTCCTTAATAGAGGACCCTATTATTGCGGATAATGAAGCTGCAAATGCAGTGGCTATTCAATCTCAATATGCTATTCCAATGCCAAATATTCCAGAAATGGCTGAGGTTTGGGGACCGATGGCAACTGCATTACAGTTGGTTGCAAACCAAAAAGTAGATCCGAAATCAGCACTAGATGAAGCGGTAAATACGATAACAACAAATATTGAAACAAATCATCCAGATGAATAAATAATTGGAAGTAGTCTCCCTTCAAGGGGAGACTGCTCATGTGAATAAAGGGCATCAATTAAGATTTCTTACATAAGGAATTTGGGAAGGAGCTAGAGTATGTGATGGAATCTACTCCATATCAATCGAATCATAGGAAAGTTGCAGTTGTCTTATCATTGATCCCTGGTGTGGGCCAATTGTATAATCGGCAATTTTTGAAAGGTGTTTTATTTCTTGTTTTAACTGTATCTTTCTTTATCGTATTTAAAGATCTACTGAATATGGGCCTATGGGGAATCGTTACGTTAGGTGAAAAACTACCACGAGATCACTCTATTTTCCTGTTAGTTGAAGGCATTTTAGCAGTAATAATTATTATATTAGGGGCAGGTTTTTTTATATTTAATCTTGTTGATGCTTATAAGACTGGACTCAAAAGGGATATAGGTGGAAAATTAAACACACTTCGTGAGCAATACCATAATCTCATAGATAATGGGTTTCCGTATTTAATGATCTCACCGGGGTTTTTATTACTACTATTTGTTGTCATTTTTCCAATAATATTCGTCGTTCTTTTGTCTTTTACGAACTACGATTTATATCATTCTCCTCCTGCGAAGCTAGTAGATTGGATTGGTATACAGAATTTTATTGATATTTTTAAAGTTCCTATTTGGAGAAATACATTTTTCTCTGTATTAGCTTGGACAATTATTTGGACATTTGGTGCTACAACATTTCAAGTTGCTTTAGGTATTTTTTTGGCCATTATTGTAAATCAAAAAGATATAAAGGGTAAAGCAATCATACGGACGGTTTTTATACTACCGTGGGCAGTACCCGCATTCGTTTCAATTTTAGTCTTTGCTGGGATGTTCAATGAATCGTTTGGAACGATTAATCGTGATATTTTAGCAGCCTTTGGTATAGATCATATTCCTTGGATGACAGAGCCGTTGTGGACGCGAATTGCATTAATCCTTATTCAAACATGGCTAGGGTTTCCATTTATCTTTGCGATGACTACTGGCGTATTACAATCAATTTCGAATGAACTGTATGAAGCTGCAACTGTTGATGGTGCTTCTAGTTGGGGCCAATTCAGCAAGATTACATTACCGTTAGTGCTTTATTCAACAGCTCCAATATTAATTACTCAATATACTTTTAACTTTAACAATTTTAACGTCATTTTCTTGTTTAACGGTGGAGGTCCTGCAGTTTCGGGTCAAAATGCGGGTGGTACAGACATATTAATTTCTTGGATTTATAAATTAACAATGACATCTGCACAATATTCAAAAGCTGCAGCGATAACGATGATATTATCTTTGATTGTTATTACGGTTGCCTTATGGCAATTTAGAAAAACAAAATCTTTCCAAGAAGAGGATATGATGTAATATGAACATAAAACATCAAAAAAAAATAAGACTAACATTATCCTATCTAGTTGTACTAATCATGACCGTCATTATCTTTTACCCAATATTATGGATCATTGGTTCGTCATTAAACCCAGGTATGATCTTATCTGGCTCATCAATCATTCCAGAAAATGCAACGTTAGATCATTATCGTTACTTGTTTGATCCAGCACAAAGTGATTACTTGAAGTGGTATTGGAATTCAGTAAAGATTTCTACTTTAACGATGGCTTTTTCAGTGTTAATGGTAAGTATAACTGCGTATTCTTTTTCTAGATATCGTTTTGTAGGTCGTAAGAACGGCTTATTAGCATTTTTAATACTACAGATGATACCAAATTTTGCTGCACTTATCGCTATATTTGTTTTAGCACTTGTCACAAATTTATTAGATACACATTTAGGGCTCATTCTCGTATATGTTGGTGGCCAAATTCCAATGAATACTTGGCTCATGAAAGGTTACTTAGATACGATTCCTAAGGATCTTGATGAATCGGCAAGAATTGATGGAGCAAGCCATTTAAGAGTTTTCTTTCAAATCATTCTGCCTCTTGCTAAACCAATTATTGCTGTAGTGGCATTGTTTACTTTTATTGCTCCATTTGCTGATTTCATCATGGCTAGTGTGCTGCTGCGAAGTGAAGAAAAATTTACATTGGCAGTGGGGCTATACAATATGGTAGCTAAACAATTTGGGAATGAATTTACGAAATTTGCTGCTGGGTCAGTATTAATTGCGATACCTATTTCAGTTCTCTTTCTATCGTTTCAAAAGTATTTTGTTTCTGGCTTAACAGCTGGTGGAACAAAAGGATAAATATCGAGTAGTCACTTCTCAAATAGGAGGGTATAACATGTTAGATGATAGCAGCTTTGCGATCCATCCTGGACAAAATGAAAAACACACTAAGGTGAATTATCGTGATATAAGTTCAATAGTAAGAATGCGTAAAGAAGGCAATGTGTATAGCTATTTTTGTGAAGGAGGTAGCGTTGCACTTCAATTTTTTCGCGAGGATATCGTTCGAATCGTAATGAATGTTGATAACAACTTATCTATGAAGTCGAGTGTAGCTGTGGTGAAAAAGCCTGAAGAGATAGAAGTCAAGACGGAAGAGACTGATGGGTGTTTTATGTTAAGGACGAACACCTTGAAAGTAGAAATAACGAAATCCCCACTCCGTATCAATATATTTGATACACAAGGTGAGCTTATTGTTGGAGAAGGAGCAAGGGGCCTTGGCTTGAACGAAAAAGGAGATGTCATTTGTCATAAAATGATGAGTGAACATGACCATTTTTACGGCTTCGGTGAAAAAACAGGCTTTTTAGATAAACGTGGTGAAAAAATGACAATGTGGAATAGCGATGTATACGCACCACATAACCCTGAAACGAACGCATTATACCAATCTATTCCTTATTTTATGACCTTACGAGACGGGAAGGCTCATGGGCTATTTTTTGATAGTACGTGGGAAACAACCTTTGATTTTCAAACTAAAACGGATAGTTATACATTTTCAGCTGCGGGAGGTCAAATCGATTATTTTGTAATGGCTGGGCCAACACCTAAGGATGTAATTAATCAATATAGTGAATTGACTGGAAGAATGCCACTTCCTCCTAAGTGGGCACTCGGTTATCATCAATCTCGTTACAGCTACGAATCTGAACAAGAAGTTCGTCATATTGCAAAGACATTTTCCGATAAAAAAATTCCAGTTGATGTGATTTATTTAGATATACACTATATGGATGAATACCGGGTGTTTACTTTTGATAAATTACAATTTCCAACACCAGCAAAAATGATTCAAGACCTTAAAGAGGTAGGGATTCGACTCGTACCAATTGTTGATCCTGGAGTGAAAGAGGATGCTGAATATGAAATTTATCAAGAGGGAATACGTGAAGGTTATTTTTGTAAATATATAGAAGGTAACATCTACTTTGGTGAGGTTTGGCCTGGCAATAGCGCATTTCCTGACTTTACTTCTAGCAGCGTTCGGAAATGGTGGGGAGCAAAACACTCCTACTATAGTGATATAGGTATAGAAGGTATTTGGAATGACATGAATGAACCAGCTGTTTTTAATGAAACAAAGACAATGGATATAAAAGTTATGCACGATAATGACAATGACCCACGAACTCACCGTGAGCTTCATAATATATATGGGTTAATGATGGGTAAAGCAACCTATGAAGGAATGAAAGATCATCTAAATGGAAAACGTCCGTTTTTATTAACAAGGGCAGGATATGCTGGTATTCAA
Source organism: Bacillus sp. SM2101 (assembly GCF_018588585.1). NCBI lineage: Bacteria > Bacillati > Bacillota > Bacilli > Caryophanales > Bacillaceae > Bacillus > Bacillus sp. SM2101. The sequence continues at coordinate 232,102 of NZ_JAEUFG010000002.1, read as the reverse complement.
CGATACGCTGCTGTTTGGACAGGGGATAATCGTAGCTTTTGGGAGCATTTACAAATGGCATTACCGATGTGTATGAATTTAGGTCTTTCTGGAGTTGCTTTTACAGGACCAGATGTAGGCGGGTTTGCACACGATTCCAATGGGGAGTTATTAACGAGATGGACACAAGTTGGTGCATTTACACCTTATTTCAGAAACCATAGTGCAATTGGTACCGTAAGACAAGAACCCTGGTCCTTCGGCGAAAAGTATGAAAAAATTATTAAAAAGTATATTGAGTTACGCTATCAATGGCTGCCACAAATATATTCATTATTTGAAGAAGCTTCACGTACAGGGATGCCAGTGATGAGACCACTATTAATGGAGTATCCAGAAGATGAAAATACGTACAATTTATCAGATCAGTTTATGATAGGTGATAATGTCATTGTCGCACCTATTTTACAGCCTACAACTCAACATCGAGTCATTTACTTGCCTAAAGGAAACTGGGTCAATTATTGGACAGACGAACCTGTTGTTGGTGGTAAGCATCAGCTTATAGAGGCTGATTTGGAGACATTGCCAGTTTTTATTAAGCAGGGAACAATGATTGCGCATGGTGATATTAAACAATCTACAGACATAACAGACGTTAACAGAACCTTACATTTGTATGTTGGAGATACAAACACTACTTATACGTATTCACTTTATGAAGATGATGGGTCAACATTTGCTTACAAAGAGGGCGAATACTTATATAAGACCTTTACGGTTCATTGTTACTCTAATAAGATAGATATCGCTGTGAAGGATGAAGGTCAATATATTCCTGATTGGCAAGAATTAATTGTAGTAATCCATGGAGCAAATAGCCAACTTCAGCTAAAGGTAAATGGAGAAATTGTTAAAAATAAATCATATGACAACATTTCGAAAAAAATGCTTTTCTCCATATAGCTATTAAAAAATACTCACAAACTAATAAGTGGATGTAGTAAAATGATTATGTCTTTAATTTAGGACCTTTTCGTAGTTGTTATTTATCTCAAATTACAACAATAAAAAAGTGTCTTATGTGATTATCATCTATATAGAAGAAAAAATACAAAGAAGCTTATTTATTAGTTCGAAAAACAAACTTAGTTAATGGAAGGTTAATTTGTAACCAACTAAAAGAAAGAGGAGTGGAAAAATGGTAGTTACAATTAAAGATGTAGCAAAGCATGCAAATGTTGCTCCGTCAACAGTTTCAAGGGTAATTGCCAACCACCCTCGAATTAGTGATAAAACGAAGGAACGAGTGCGTGCAGCAATGAAGGAATTGGGCTATCACCCTAATTTTAATGCGCGAAGCTTAGCGAATAACTCTACTAGAGCGATCGGGTTAGTGATGCCTAGTACAGCTGATAAAGCGTTACAAAATCCTTTTTTCCCTGAAGTCATTCGTGGAATTAGCGCTGCTGCCCATGTGAAACAATATGCATTGCATATATCAACAGGTGGAACCGATGACGAAAAGCTTGATGGTGTCATGCAAATGGTACAGGGAAGACGTGTTGATGGCATTATCCTCTTATATTCTCGTGTGGATGATGAAGTATTACAATATTTGCGTGACAAGGATTTTCCCTTTGTAGTCATAGGCAAGCCTTTTACAAATGTTGAGGATATTACTCATATTGATAATAATAATTTTCGAGCAGCAAAAGAAGTAACAGAATATTTAATCCAGCTTGGACATGAGCGAATTGGCTTTGTAGGTGGGGATAACCATCTTATTGTAACGATAGATCGACTTGGCGGTTATGAAAAAGCGATTCATGAAGCTCAACTAACATATAGACATGAATATGTAATCCATGAAGAATTTTTAAAGGAGGGGGGACAAGAGGCGGTTTTGGAACTGATGTCTCTTTCTCAACCTCCTACCGCATTAGTTGTATCAGATGATGTCATGGCATTAGGTGTACTGAATATGCTAGATAGGATGGGCAAAGTTGTACCTGATGATATATCTGTTGTAAGCTTTAACAACGTTTTATTATCAGAGATTGCAAGACCACCACTAACATCAGTCGATATTAATATATATCAGCTTGGCTATGAAGCCGCAAAAAATCTCATTTTACATGTTGAAAGTCCAGAAGAACCGATCAAAAGAGTAATTATTCCACACAAGCTAATTAAAAGAAGCTCGTGTATCGAGCTACAAAATAAATGATGCAATCCTAAAGGGTTGCATCATTTATTTTGGCTAAAGGAAGATTTTTATTTGTAACAATCTGAAATGACTAGTTAACACCCTTATAATTAACTGCAAATATGTACATCTCTGCCCAATTAGACTAATTTTACATAAATTTATAATTTTTTTACAAATATGTGCGAAAATTTCATTTTTCATCCGTTGTATAAGGTGTAAAAGCTTTTACAAGAGACTTTTTTCGCAACTTAATAATTATATAGATTTGGGTGCTAGACGATAATTTTAGCTGATTGGCATTTTTTTAATTAAGGTGCAATTGAACGTGAATATATCTTATTATTCAATATTTAATGCGAAAGCAGTCTTACAAAAAGGAGAATAAGTTACATGAAGTCTACTAATAAAAATTTTATACGGAGATTACAGCGCCAAAAAGAAGACGCTTTAGAGTTTATTGTTGATAACTATTTGCCATTAATAAAAGGAATCACATATAAAGTTCTTTCTCCACTTAACAATGAAGGCATAATAGAAGAATGTACAAACGATACTTTCCTATCAATTTGGAACAATGCTAAAAAATTCTCTGGTGACGAGAATGATTTCAAAAAATGGATTTGCGCTATTGCTAAATACAAAGCGATAGATTATTACCGAAAAGCTATTAAGAATCGTGAATCTACTTCTCGCGAAATAGATATTATCGATGGAAAATCAGTGGAAGATGAACTGATTATGGCAGAGGATAGAACAGAGTTATTACAGCTTATCAACGAATTGGAGCCTGTAGATCGTAATATATTTATTATGAAATTTTTTCTTGGGTTAAACAATGAAGAAATATCCCAAAAAGTAGGGCTGACTAAATCGTCCGTAGATAATCGAATATACAGAGGAAAAAAGAATTTGTCTAAACAAGCTACGAACCTTCATTTAAGGGGGAATGTCATATGAAAGATATCTATGAATTATTGAATGACTTAGACATGGATGAAAATGAATTTGAAGAAATGAAAGTTGATGAATTTGAAAAAAACAAAGTGAAAAAGGTATTAAAGCAGTCAGTAAATAAAAAGAACAAAACGAGAAGTTGGAAAAGAAATGTTGCTATAGCTTCAATGATCGCCTGTCTTACATTAACTACGTTGGTTTTAACGTTTCCTACACAAGCTGTGGGTATACCAATTGTGGGGGATTTGTTTAAATTTTTAGGTAAAACGCATCTTTACGATCAGCATCAGGAGTATGCTAAGGAAATGAATTTAACCGCGGAGAGCAACGGAATTAAAGTGACAATTAAGGATGCGGTATTTGATGGGGAGTCTGTATTTTTTACATATTCTATAGAAAGTCATGATGATTTAGGTGAAGAGCTTCTTTTGGTTGAATCACTATACATAAGTGGTGCGAGCGGTGGCTCAGGTATTTCAACTTATGAATATGATAAAAGTAAAGACACATATGTACATAGAGGGAGCGGTGGAACTAAAAAAATCGATGACAATACTTATGTCGGCATGCAAAGCATAAATATTGGCCATGGCTATAATAATGATACAGCAACTGTAGAATGGGAGATTAAAGGTATTAACCTCCCAAGTAAACAACAAGAAATCAGAGGAGAATGGAAGTTTAATTTTCCTGTAAGCGCACTAGATGGAGAAGTATATGACGTTTATGATAGTGTTAAACAAGATGCGATAACAGTCAATGTTCATAGGTTATTAGTTACTCCGTTAACGTCGATTGTGTATATTCAACAGCAATCGACGAGGGATGTAGATCGAAATAAGTGGGATATGATAGATACTGATATAGAAATTCGAGATGACTTAGGAAATCGCTATACAGGCCAAATGAATGATGGAGGTAGTATTGATGCATATAATAAGCTTCGGGTGAAAACCTTCGAGCTTCTTGATCCAAATGCAACAAAATTATACGTCACGCCACATGTGTCATTAATAGATTGGATCGAGGAAGAAGAAGCGGGCTATCAAATTATAGAAACTGAAGAAATGGTGCTAGATGAAATAGTAATAGATTTAAAGAAATAGAAGTGTTTAAGTACGTGTAAATGATGAGGAAAAATTGTTTTAAAGTGTATAATCATCAAAAAAGCTCAGAGTTTTCATCCTGAGCTTTTTATTATGCTATTAATTCTTTTATAATCCTAAAATTAAAATTAAGGCGTATTCCAAAAAAACGTCGTAACAATGAGGGGTATAATAATTATAAACAATACAATGACGCTATTACCAACTAAGCCAATTTTTCTAGATAGCCCTTTTTCTGCAAACATTGCCAGAAATAACCCAATAACTGAAACGAAAATTCCGAAGTTATATAAATAATCATCTATACCGATTAACATCAATACAAACGTAATAAGTCCAATGATGAACGATATGGCGGATAACACACTCAATTTTTTTTCATTGCTCTCCTCCTTCCTTGAAAAACTACCTTTCTCAACTTTAACTTGATGTAGGTGGCTGAATAAGGTTCTTTTCGTGTTGTTTTTTTCACTAATTTGCGGATGTGTATTCTATGATTTTTATAACCTTTCACTGTTAATATTAGCATATATTTCCATATACTTTTAGTATTTTTAAAGGAAACTGCACTCTAGTATAATTAATGAAATCACTTTATTCATCACTTCGGGAGTACATTTATTATTAGAATAATGATTTAAAAAAGGTATGAAGATAAATGGGTTTTACCATAGACTTTGCTAATGTACGAATAATGATGTGAAATACCACAGCTTGAATGAAGAGGGTTTAATATGATGACTATCACAATATTGAGGGAGTTGGTTTTATGAAAGTTGGAATTATAGGTGGTGGGTTTGGTTTGCGAGTTCAAGCTCCAATCATTCAGGCTCAGGAAGAGATGGATTTAGTCGCTGTTTGTACAATGAAGCGTCACCAAATACCAGATGAGTTAAATAATGATTTGAATAGCTTTGTTCATTATCAAGATTGGAGACAGATGCTAGATAATGAAAGTTTAGATGTTCTATTTGTTAGTTCTATGCCAGTTCACCATTATGAAATGGTAAAGTACGCGTTAGAAAGAAGGATTCATGTTGTTTGTGAAAAGCCTTTTACTACGAACAGTCAACAATCTGCTGAACTTATACAACTATCAAAGCATTATAATAAAAAGGTTATTATTGACTTTGAGTGGAGGTATTTACCGAGTCGTCAACGAGTAAAGTCTCTTATTCAGAACAATGAAATTGGTGAACTATTGCATTTTGAATACCATGTTAGTTACTCACAGTATCAAAATCTTGTTACAAACAAAAGAGGTTGGTTAGGACAGAAACAACAATATGGAGGTATGCTAGGTGCACTCGGCTCTCATATGATCGATTGTTTGCGTTGGCTAATTAATGCAGAGGTCGATACAGTTAACGGTTTAGTACATACTCATGTCCCATATGGGGGTGGGGAGGAAAGAGACGCTGATGATGCTTTCTTCATTCATGGCAAAATGACGAATAACACGACTTTTTCTATTCAGCTTTTAACTGGGGTTAATCACGGCATAGGTTCTAGCTTGAAAATTTACGGTGATTTAGGGACAGTTACTCTAAAAAATGATGACAAATTATTAATAGAAAAAATAAATCAACCTATCCAAGAAGTAGTATTACATGAACAAAAAAACAAAGCTATAGAACTTTCGGATATTGCAAATCGTTACTATCCTGCATTCTTGCCCTTTTTAGAAAAGGTCTACGAATATCTTACTTATGAAAAGTTAGATGAGGATTTACCACTTATTGATGATGGGCACAAGAATCAACTAGTCATTGATAAAGTTTTCGCAACTTGAACAACTACGACTATATAGAATTTTCCTTATTGATGATTGCGCGATAGAAGTAGCAACATGTTATGAATAAATTCCTTTTATTAAAAAGCAGGGAGTTTTTATTTAACAGCTTCAAATATTAAGTACATAATCATTGCGGTAAAATTGGACAGGTGGCACTTTTCTGTAAAATGGAAAGTGCCTTTTTGTTGGTCCAGTTGATGAGAGGAAGGAGTTTAAAGTGTACACCTGGAATGATTGGATATGTGATTAAGAGCAATTTTGTCGGTGTTGACATAATTTACTTTTATTGAATGAAAACTCTAATAGCAAAATTGTTAGTAAGTGGTGATAAATATATGAATAATAGTATTCCTCAAAAAATTCATATTGTAGGTTCAGTTGGAAGTGGAAAAACAACTCTAGCAAGGACTTTATCAAATTCGTTGAATATCCCTTATTATGAATTAGATCATGTTGTGTGGAAAAGACATGATGCCGGTGACATCCGTAGAAAGGAAGGCGAAAGAGATAAATATTTAGGAGGAATAGTCGGTTCGAGTACTTGGATTATAGAGGGTGCCCATACTCATAAATGGGTGGAGTAAAGCTTTCAGAACGCTGACTAATTATTTTTTTGGATACACCATACTCGAATAGAATAGTAAGGATTATAAAGAGATTTATCCTACAAAAAATAAGATTGGAAAAAGCAAACTATTATCCAACACTAAAAATCTTTAAGATGATGTTTCACTGGAATGCTGTTTTTGAAAAGGAAAGTAAACCAAAGATCTTGTAAACTAGATGAAAATACATATGATTCAATTATTTTAAAGAATGATAGGAATTTAAGTAAGTATATCTAGTGATATTAACTGTAACCAAATTGTTTTCATTAGTGATTTTTTCTTGTGTGAAAAGTATAAGTAATCAATTAATATAATAAGTGCCAATTTATGTGTAGTAGTGACTGTAAGTATCAATTGGCACTTACCATGCTATTTAAATATTTTGAGGGTTAGGTATCTTGGATGCTCTTAGGAATAAAGCAAGTATATAGCAAGCAAACGAAACAGAAGAGAAGATAACTCGCAGTGCATTTGCTTGGTTCCATGCATCACGGGTTTGCATCCAATCTTCAGGCACTGCCTTAGGTATCCAGCTTTCTGTTTCATAATTAAGAGGTAGGTTTACTTGGGAAGTGAAAATAATAATACCAAAAATGTATATCAGCCCAGCAGTAACGATTAACCAAAACGAAAAAGACTTATAGTGCTTTAAATTAACTAATATTGCAATAATAGATGCTGCTCCACCACCAAAGAAAAAAATGAAAAACATAAAGTGTCTAACATTTTCGTTAAATAGAGACTGCACAATTGCGTATATTTCACCGTCTACTTCTAACATGGCTAAATTTACATTAAACGTATAGGTATAGAAAAATCCTGCCATAATTCCAGTGATTAATAAAGTGATGGCTAAAGTTCCATTTTCCACGTAGCTAGCTCTCAATATAACCCCTCCAAAATTATTACTCAAATTTGACTAGTTACTTACATTATATTCAAATTTGAATAATTGTCAATGCTTAAATTCTGAAGTGGCTAGCTATTAATTACTGTTCTAAACGCATAATTAGATCGATATTTTTAACTGACTCTTGAATCCATTCTTTTTCTGCTTCATATAACCGTTGATCATGCTGAATGAAAAAAGAATCGTATGTATACCTGTGACTGTTCGGTTCCAAAGAATTTAAATGTGCTTTCATTGCGTCTAATTTTTCATCGATAATTTGTATTGCCATTTGAGCGTATTCATTAATTTCTTCTTCTGTACGACGAGTATTTAATTTTAGTGCTAATTTAAAGCCATAAAAATCAGGAAATAAACCTAAAAACGATTTTTTCTGTAGAGTATCAAATTTCTTTTTCCCCTCGTTTGTAACAGTATATATTGTCTTCGTTGGATAGTTTCCCTCTTGTAATTTTTTCACTTCACTAATAAAACTTTCTTTGTGGAGCTGCTTTATAGCATGATAGATTGAGCCTATTTTTATATCTACCCACTGGTAGAATTTATTTTGATCATATATGTGTTTAATATCATAACCGCTACCTTCTCCTAACTGCTCTAAGATACCTAAAACAATAAACTGTGCTTTATTCATAAAAATGGCTCCTTTATTAATAGTTAAATACAAATATTCAAATTTAAATAATTCTAATATATCTTCTAGATATTTTTAAGTCAACTGCCTAAACATTTTATTAGTCAGTATGTATAGTTAATAAATGTTTTTATCGATATTTCTTTCTTAACCATAGAAATATAGGGGGTTTTGAAATCAAAATAAGATGATGAAATTTAAACACTAGTCTTCAAAATGTCTATTTCATGTCCTAAGAGATTATAAAAATATAGTGATTCATGAAAAAGTATATATTCATATTCTTGTCAGATCTGTGAAATACGTAGATAAATTGCAGTCTCGAAATGATGTAAAAAAGAACACAAAAAGTTCGAATTTCGTAAGATTATTAAGTGCTATACTGATTTTGAAGGTAATGTATTTGTTTTCCAATAGAGTATTTATGTTCATATCCACCTGGTCGTTAATGATCAAATAGAGGGGGAAATAGTATGGAAACTTATAAAATACTTGAGATTAAAGAAAGCGTTTTCAAAGATAATGACCAACAGGCAGCTATGCTTAGAAGCGATTTAAAAAAAGACAAAACCTTTTTATTAAATTTAATGTCATCACCTGGTTCAGGTAAAACCACTACTGTTGTAAAAACAATTGAAGCTTTGCAGAATGAAATGAGCATTGGGGTGTTAGAAGCAGATATTGACTCAGATGTCGATGCTCATACTGTTGCACAAACAGGTACAAAAGTTATCCAATTGCACACAGGTGGAATGTGTCACCTTGATGCTGATATGACTAAACAAGGCTTATCAGGATTAGGAACAGAAGGCATTGACTTCGTTATATTAGAAAATGTAGGTAATTTAGTATGTCCTGCTGAATTTGATACGGGTGCTTCAAAAAATGCCATGATTTTAAGTGTACCTGAAGGAGATGACAAACCTCTGAAATACCCTTTAATGTTTGAAGTTGCTGACGTCTTATTAATTAACAAAATGGATGCCATCGATATTTTTGATTTTGATGTAGAAGCAGTCAGAGAGCGTGTACATAAATTAAACCCAAAAATTAAAGTTATTCCGATCTCAGCTAAAACCGGTGAGGGAATAAGTGAGTGGGTAGAATGGATTCGCACTCAAATCAAAAGCTGGAACGAATAATACATTGAAGGAAAATATGATGGGGAGTTGAACTTTATGACTAAGGAAAAAGTTCTTGATCTCGCAAATAAGATAAGTCGAACAAAACGTGGCTCAAAACATGAAGTAAAGCCTGAGGATCCTGAATATCGAATTCTTGAGCCAGTTGTTACCGATGAGATGGCTGAAATCGCACTTAGCCTTGAGCTGAGACAACCAAAGACAAAGGAGGAAGTCGCTGCTATATTAGGAAAACAAGTAGAGGAAGTAGAAAAAATCTTGTTTCAGTTGGCGGATGATGGTGTTATAAGCTTTTTTTCTGAAGATGATATAGATTATTTTCAACTGGAATTGTGGGTTCCTGGTGTAATGGAATTCATGGTCGTCAACAAAGAAAATGTCAAAAAATATCCGCAGATAGCCGAATGTTTTGAAGAGTATTCAAGAAGTAAAGGTGAATTTTTGGCTGGAAATGTTCCCCCAGGTTTAGGAGTCATGAGGGTTATTCCGATAGAAAGTGCAATTGATGGTGAAACTAGAAGGGCTTCTTATGAAGAAGTTTCTATGTATCTCAATGATAATGATACCTTTTCAGTTTCTGATTGTGCTTGCAGAGCAGTCAGAGAAGCGATGGGAGAAGGTTGTGGCCACTTGAAGGAGGATATTTGTATTCAGTTGGGTGATGCTGCGGAATTCTACATTCGCACTGGAAGAGGTAGAGAGATAACTCGTGAAAAGGCTTTTGAAATTATTAAAAAGGCAGAAGATAACGGTCTTATGCATCAGATCGCAAATACAGAAGGTCCGGGAAAAACTCATGCTATTTGTAACTGTTGTGGATGCGCATGTCTAGCATTGCGTCATGCTAACCATTTTAAAAATCCTGATATCGTTAGGTCAAATTATGTATCACAAGTAGATAAAGATAAATGTGTTGCATGTGGTGAATGCGTTGAAAACTGTCCATCAAATGCATTGAAGCTTGGTCAGAAAATTTGTGAACCTAGTATCGTGGAGAAAAGGGAGCTTCCATATAATACAGAGTGGGGCCCAGATAAATGGAACCCTAATTATCGGCTTAATCGAGAAGTTGTTGTTGATTCTGGGTCAAGCCCTTGTAAAGCAGATTGTCCAGCTCATATTGGAATTCAAGGTTATATTAAGCTAGCTTCACAAGGAAGGTATACCGAAGCTCTTGAGCTAATCAAGCAAGAAAATCCGTTTCCAGCAGTATGTGGGCGTGTCTGCCCGAGGTATTGTGAATCTGCTTGTACACGAGGTGACATTGATGACCCTATCGCGATAGATGATATTAAGAAATTTATCGCTGAACAAGATTTAAATAAGGATCGTCGCTATATCCCTGAAATAAAACATCAATACGATAAAAAAATTGCAGTCATAGGTGCAGGTCCTTCAGGTCTTTCCTGTGCTTATTATCTAGCAATTGAAGGTTATCAAGTAACAGTGTTTGAAAAACAACAAGCACTTGGTGGCATGCTAACTTTCGGAATTCCGTCTTTTAGGCTTGAAAAGAATGTTGTTCAAGCTGAAATTGATATTGTAAAGGACCTAGGTGTTAAGTTTATGACCGGCGTTGAAGTTGGAAAAGATGTAAGTTTGCAGGAGCTAAGAAATCAAGGTTTTAAAGCATTTTATTTAGCAATAGGTGCTCAAGCTGGTAGAAGGATCGGTATCGAAGGAGAAGATGCTGAAGGAGTGATGACAGGGGTAGATTTCCTACGCGAAGTTAATGCTAAGCAACAAATGAAATTAGCAGGAAGAGTAGCTGTCATTGGTGGTGGTAATGTTGCGATTGATGTTGCTCGTACAGCAGCACGCGTTGGTGCATCGCAAGTAGATATGTATTGTTTAGAGAAATGGGGAGAACTACCGGCAATGATGGAAGAAATTGACGAAGCCTTATTAGAAGGTATTCGTATCAACACATCATGGGGGCCTAAACGCATTCTTGTTGATCATGGACGTGTTACAGGTATAGAATTCAAAAAGTGTATTTCTGTTTTTGATGAAAACAACAAGTTTGATCCACAATTTGATGAAAATCAAACGAAAATCGTTGCTGTAAACAATATTTTAATTTCAGTAGGTCAGGCGATCGACTGGGGTCATTTGATTGCGGACAGCAATATACAACTACATCCAAACAAAACAATTAAAGCAGATCCTGTAACTTATCAGACAGGCGAAGAAGATGTATTTGCTGGTGGTGATGCATTAACAGGGCCTAAATTTGCCATCGATGCGATTGCTATGGGCAAAGAAGGTGCAATTTCCATTCACCGTTTTGTTCAGCCAGGTCAAAGCTTATTGCTTGGACGTACGAAGAGAGATTACCGTGCGTTTGATATAGACGGGCTTGACCTTAAAGGATACGATCATATACCGAGGCAAACAGTAGATCATGTTGATGTGGCTGAATCTAAAAAAACTTTCAGGGATCTTCGTTCAACATTTACTGAAGACCAGGTGAAAAAGGAAACAGAACGATGTCTAGGATGTGGCGCAACGGTTGTTGATGAGTTTCTATGTGTGGGATGTGGTTCCTGCGTCACCAAGTGTAAATTTGACGCAATTTCAATGGTACGAAAATATGATGCTACGAGTGTTGAATTGCATGAAATAAAACCGACAATAAAGAAATATATGGTGAAACGTAAAGTGAAAGTAGCAACAAATAAGGTACCTAAGACCCTAAAAGCTATTTTCTCAAAAGAAAACAGCTAGATTTCTATTAGCAAACTGTGTTGTTAATTAAAGGCTCTTTTCATTAACTTTACTATGTTGCTGTTTTCCCCAAACTAGCAGATAGTGGTGTCTTTTTATAGAAAAGATGCCAATACGACAACAGCTTGTGATATAGATGGAAGCGAGATATATCCAATGATAAAGAACGAGAAATTTGAGAGCTATAATAATAGAATAGCTTTAGCACCATCGGTTTCAATCCCTGTTATTTTGCTTGTCTAGTGTTCGTTAATAAATCAGACGATGCATTTTCAAAAATGGTATTTAGTCGGTACCTTTTGGAGCGGGTACGGGCATGGTAGTTTAAGTTGGATTGTGGGTGTTTGCTCTTTTCTTACTTGAGGAGTAGGGGGAGTTAAGGTGCACGAGTTAAGTGTAGTTATTCATGTCATAAAATCTGTAGAAGATTTTGCTAAAACGAATGCATTAACAAAAATAGACACTTTAGTACTTCAAATTGGTGAGCTTTCCTCATTAATTCCTAAATATATTGAGGCGTGTTACCCAGCTGCGGTAGATGGTACAATTTTGCAGTCTACGAAATTAAAAATTGAGACCTTACCAGGTAATGCGATTTGCAAAAAGTGCAATATAGTTTTTAATTTAATAGAGAATAATAGTAAGTGCTCTAAATGCCACATGAAAGACTTTGAGATTTTATGCGGAAAAGAATTTATGATAAAAGAAATTATCGCTTGTTAGGCTAGGTGCTAATCAACGAGCTACTCAAAGCATACAACATCATGATATTTAACATAAAACTGCTAACTCTTATAGAGGATAGAACTTTAATTGAACACGTGTTTAATTGGTTCTACAAAAAAATGATCAATGCAAAAACAGGCTAATTCTCAGTGATTAGCCTGTTTTTGACTTTCAAACTGTAACATTGTTATTGAATATATATAAATATATGCTAAATTTGTAAGTAAAAAAATGATTACATTAAAGGAGAATTGAATGGAGAAACATCTAACATCAAATAATTTTGAAGAGTATGAAGATGCCAACTTGTACGATATGGAAAACACATTTTTGAATGATATTCCTTTTCTCACCAAGTGGGCTTCTAAACAACAGGGTATGATAATAGATTTAGCTTGTGGGACAGGTAGAGCAACGATCCCCTTAGCGAAAAAAGGGTATAAACTAATTGGTGTGGATATCTATAAAAGTATGTTGGAACAAGCAAAAAATAAAGCAAATAATCAAAATCTACAGATAGAATGGGTAGAGCAAGATTGTACCCGGCTAAATTTAAGTGAAGTGGGTTCAATGGTTTACATGGTTGGGAATGGTTTTCAGCATTTTCTTACGAATGAAGCGCAAAATCACTTGTTAACTTCTGTTAACAGACATTTAGAACATGATGGGATTTTTATTTTTGATACAAGGTTCCCTAGTGTTGAAGAACTGTTGCAACCAAATACAGAAGAGTATTGGAGAACTTACACAAGAAATGATGGGAAAACTGTTGATCTGTCAACGATTAGTACATATGACTCACTTAATCAACTTCAGCATTACACCACAATTAGAAAAGTTAAGAATGAACATGGAATCAAAATAGATGAAACAAGTACAAAAATAACTTTGCGATATGTATTTCCAAAAGAAATGGAACGCTTACTAAGTGATAGTGGATTTGAGATTTTACATATATTTAAAGATTGGAATGAAACACCTATCACCAATGATAGCTATAGCATGGTCTTTGTATGTAGGAAAGTAAAGTAATTTGCATATTTTGTTCCATACCCGTCAATCTACTGAATAGTGAAAAATAACCTTTATGTTTATACAGACGCTTAGCTGTTTTAAAATAATAGGTAGGTTAGTTTAAAAAATATTAACTTAATGTCGTGAATAGGAGGTATACCAGATGACGTTTATAATATTAATTCAAGAAGTCTCAATAATAGGTTGACCAAGTGAGGTATAGCGATAAAGGAGAAAAAATATTTAATATACTTTTATAACCAATACATAAGATTAAGATTCATATAATTGTAACTCCTTAAATTTAAGAAAACAAATTCAAGGAGTGGGTTATAATGAAATATATTAACGCTAATCATGTCTTACCTGACCAACTAATACTAGAAATACAAAAATATGTTCAAGGACAAGTAGTTTATATACCTAACACTGAAGGAGTTCGTAAAAAATGGGGCGAAAATTCAGGGAATAGGGAATATTTAAACTGTAGAAATTAAAAAATCTGTGAAGAATTTAAAACTGGGAAAACTATTGACGACCTCGCAGAAAAATATAGTCTTTCTGTGTATAGCATAAAATAAATAGTTTATTCAAAGAAGATAGAACACTGAATGGATTAATCCATCCAGTGTTTTTTATGTAATGGCTGTTTTCGCATTATTTTTTGCTTAACTTAAGAGCTAAACATAAATATCGTTCATGTTTGGGGTATCTTCTTTTCCATAAAACACTGTTGAGTAAAACATCATCTTCATCTTCTAGTTTAGGAGCTATTGAAACAAAGTTTAGTCTATGAAGACGCTGCTTTCGCAACTAAGCACGAAAAGAGCCTTTCTTTATGATAATGATATTATTAGTTGTTAGTCTGATTAAGTGTTATATCAAAATTAAAGATCAGAATGATTCAGTTTCTTTCTGAATCTATTGAATTATTCTAAGATTTAATCTTTTTTAAGTTATCTTTCATTTTACTTATCTTTAAGTATAATTAAAATGGAAAATAATTATACTTAAAGATAATTTTGTAAAAAACGGTACTTTAAGTAGGGAGGGGTTTGTTATGAAAAAGTTCTTATCATTTATGCTCGTGTTAGTTTTAATCCTGCCTTCAACAGCTATATCTGCCAGTATAGAGGAATGGGATACTCCTATTGGTGGGATAAAAAACACGATTCAAAAAGGCATTGATTTAGGCATTGTTCCAGAAAGATTGCAGTCACAATATGCTAATTCTATAACAAGGGAAGAGTTTGCAGAGCTTCTAGTAAATGCTATATTTATAGAGTTACAAAATACAGACTATACTCTATTTTGGACGAAAGAGATGGTTCTAGATAAAGTAACAATAGATACTCCATTTTCTGATACAGATTTAGATCACGTTAAGCTTGCCTATATCATTGGAAGTGTAAACGGTATAACAGAAACAGCATTTTCTCCTAATAATCTAGTTACAAGAGACCAGGTTGTTGACATGTTAATGAATACATTTAGCATGGAAAATATTAAGGAAGATTTAACAGGAGCGATGAAGTACTCTGAAGCTGAAGGTTTAGAAGGTTATGTTAATCAGCTTGTGGACTCATCCTTAAGTTTTGTTTCAGGAAAACATGTATTTAAGGAAGCTAATGAATCTTTATTTCCTTTTAATGGGGTCATTGGAGAAGAGGATAACTCTGATAGCATTTCTAGAGAACAAGCTATTTTAATTGTAATGAAACTGATGGACCGTACGGACTATAAAACGTTACAGTTAAGGGGAGCTATTGACGCGAACCCTATTTATGATGATTTAAATTATAGCATTGGCAAGGATTATGTTAATGTAACATATGTTGATAATAATTACAGTACTTCTGAAAAACTATTGGAGAAATATTGGACAACATTTAACATTACGAAAGATCTAAAATCAGGATATATTCATGAGAAAGCTCTGATGTTGTATCCATTCAAAGATGATTTGTTAATTGAAGAGTTTCCTTGGGTATCCTCATTAATATTAACAGGAGCAAGCTCTAACATAGACTATGGACATATGTTGGTAGACACTTTCTCTAAAGGTCATTTACTAGAATTTACACTTCTCAACAATCTAGAGCAAAACAATGAGACCGAGGAAACTAATAACCCTGTACATGTAAAGTAGAAAAGATTTAATTTGAACAAAAAAATGATAGACTTTTATTCATTATAAGGTCAAATAAATCAAGGTAAGTATGTATTACATCATGTAATATATACTTACCTGTTTTTAATACATTATTAGTCTTCAATTATATCGAGGGCATTCCCGATAGATTCCGTGAATTTGCTCTTCTTGTTGACGACTATGACCGTTGGGTACATGCACACCCTGATTCAAAACGATTAAATCGTCTTTATTACATTTTAGGAATCGACCGTTTTGAAGATCGTTGCTTGAGACTTACGAATCCTATCAATTTCACGGAATCCGACGAACTTCTACTTGAATTGGAAGAAGAAGCAATTGAACGGTATATTTACAAACTCGAAAAAGGAATCGTTATCTACGAATTAACAGGTGATAAGCAAGTTGGCGTTGTATTTGCTGACCGTTATCAATCCGAAGCAGGTCATGAACTATTGAATCGGTTGAACTTGGACGCAATTATCATGATTGACGCCAATAATCGCAAGATTTCAATGCGTAGCAAACCGAACATTGACGTGGGTGAAATTGCAAAACGTCTTGGCGGTGGCGGACATAAAAACGCCGCAGGGGTTGAATTTAATTACGAAAGTATTGACGATTTTCACGGCTCTAAGTATTCGTTATTCGGATTCTATCAAAACTACGAAAATACAATCTTCGATTTATATTGGAAGTTTCATAACACGTTTGAAGATATTGAAACGGAAGCTGTTTCGCAAATGTTTGGTGAATACAAATGAAGGAATTATAAACAACTTATAAATTAAGCTTCTTCCGTAAAAAGGAGAAGTTTTTGTTTTTTCTATATGTAACGTAACATATGCTAGGTTCATAAATCTAAACTGCTTGGGTTGATGTTCCGATACAAGTACATTGATATAGTACTAGTTCTAGTACTATTCATCCTTTTAGTTATTATTTTAGTTGCTGCAAGTGGACGTTCGAAATATGGTTCATCTTTTGAAGGTGATCACCTTCTTTCATCTTTTCCACGTACGGAAAACCTCACTATTTATGTAGTGGGGTTTTAACCTATGAAAAATGTGCGCTTGTATTAGAGTATTAACCCGAGCAGTTTAGATTTTCCTTTCATAATATATATTACATCAAATATAGAAAGGAGGGATTTACATGAGCGGACATAGTTCAGCAGCAGGAATTGTTCTAGTACTATTCATTCTTTTAGTTATTATTTTAATTGCTGCAAGTGGGCGTTCAAGATATGCAGGTTTTGAAATGAATGGGGGCCCGAGATATGGGGATACCAGGCATCCAACTGGTTGTGTATTGATATAGTACTAGTTCTAGTACTATTCATCCTTTTAGTTATTATTTTAGTTGCTGCAAGTGGACGTTCGAAATATGGTTCATCTTTTGAAGGTGATCACCTTCTTTCATCTTTTCCACGTACGGAAAACCTCACTATTTATGTAGTGGGGTTTTAACCTATGAAAAATGTGCGCTTGTATTAGAGTATTAACCCGAGCAGTTTAGATTTTCCTTTCATAATATATATTACATCAAATATAGAAAGGAGGGATTTACATGAGCGGACATAGTTCAGCAGCAGGAATTGTTCTAGTACTATTCATTCTTTTAGTTATTATTTTAATTGCTGCAAGTGGGCGTTCAAGATATTCAGGTTTTGAAACAAATGGGGGCATGAGATATGGGGATACCATAAAGGCTCTTTTCAAAAACTATGTTATTTTTTTCACTTCTATTTGAGTAATTGGTAATTTTGATTATTGTTTTTTAATGAATTGATTAATTCTCCAATATTGTTAATATTGAATATGGATAAGCTATTTTTTATTGGATGGAGCTCTAGTAGAAAGCTGAGCGAAATTATAATACTCTTTATAATTGTGTTTAGTAGTTACGAAAAATAACAAACTAATTGCGTGATTATTGTATGGAGTTAGCATCATCGGATTAGTTGCGGTAAATATGCTACTTTTAAATGATCTCTTTTTGCTATTTTTTATTTTGCAGGTTTCTTAAAATTTATAACTGTTAAGGTTCTGCCACGGTAGTTAATTCTTTAAACCTGGTAACAAAGTTTATCAGAAGAGCCTACTTATCATATTACTTGTAATAGATTATCTAGTTGAGATTCAGCAATAACAACTTCAGAAAGGATGGTTACCTTGATTAAACATGTTATATTCGATTTTGATGGAACACTTGTCAAATCAAGAGATTTAGCAGTATCACTTTTCAATGAACTTTCAACAAAATATGGGTATCGAAAAATGAGCAAAGATGAGGTTGAGTACATGAGCACCTTATCAATAAAAGAAAGGTGTAAAATGTTAGGGGTATCATGGTATAAATTGCCTTTAATAGTTTATGATATGAAATCAAACTACAATACAAGAATAAATGAACTAATAGTGGTAGAAGGTATAAAACATCTTCTAATGAACCTAAAAGAACGGAAATATAAACTAGACATTATCTCCTCCAATAATGAAGAAAACATAAGAACATTTTTAAAAGCAAACAATATTGATGTATTTGATAACGTAATTTGCACAAGGTCATTATTTCAAAAAAACATAACAATAAAAAAACTCTTGAAGCGACTCGAGTTAAAGAACAGTGAAGTTTTATACATATGTGATGAAATTCGTGATATCCCTCCTTGTAAGGAAATAGGTGTTACATCTGTTGCTGTTACTTGGGGGTACGACGCAAGACAAAGCTTGGAAGTGGAAAGACCTGACTATATTATAAATAAACCTACTGAACTATTAACTATCCTTGATAAGGAAGCGTAGTTTGTTGTTCTTCATAGATAGACTTAAACCCGGGTTCAACTAAAATTCAGGGGGGGTTTTCTTCTCAATTACTACGTAACCTTTTCTAGTGAGTTGCTTTATTAAATTTATTAGTAACATAGTTCACGGAAAGGGTCTATTGAGCTGAGAGAAAAATAGCTTCGATAACCGGGGGAGAAATTCCACACATTCATCGAGAGCCTGTCTTTTTTCCTCATTCAACCGAGGGATGAGAGGCTCAGTTATTTTACTTCGTGTAATAGATAATAGTAACAAAGTAAATAATTAAATAACTTTAATTACAAAGACAACACTTATGAAGCACCGATACTTTGCGGTGAAATCTAAATTTGTTAGCTTTTCTAGTTATTTTACAAAAGTGGTAATTAATCTTCTTGTTTAGTTGTGATGGCAAGAAGATTGCTAAACTCCACATCCCCGTAGTTATCAATTGTCCTCTTTTTGTATTATGTTGTAGCTACTTGCTTGTAAACCTTCCTCTACTAAAGCCACATAAATTAAACTGAATATTATCAGCATTAAATGTTTTATATGGTTCTTCATTTCTGTGAATCTCATAAGCACCGATGAGAAATAGCTTAAGTAATTTGGAAATAATTACATTATATAGAATAAATTCATGCTAAGCTTATTAAAAGGGGCTTTTTGTAAACTTTGCTGCTATTATTACAAATAACAAGAAGCTTAAAGAGATTTTGTGATTATTTTAGAAGATAATATGCTACAAAATCAAGTTGTAGAATTCTTAGTACGAAAAATAACAAAAAATGTGAAAATAGCATATTAATAAGGAAACTCAATATGTTGCTATTGAAAGGATAATATATGAGCAACCATATTTTTGTAAATTGGGATGGACATCACGTAAAACTTTCATGGTTACCAATGGTACATATACAAGACGTTAAACAAATTACAAGCGCACATGGTTATTGTTTTAGTCAAGGTAAAATTCTGTTAGTGGATGTAAAAGGTAGAGGATTTAATATACCAGGTGGACATGTTGAGGATGGAGAATCACCTGAGGAAGCGTTTCATAGAGAAGCATTTGAGGAAGGTTATGTCAAAGGTAAGGTAGAGTATATTGGAGCAATTGAAGTAAGTCACGAACATAATCCACTCTTTAAGCATGGTGGGAAGTATCCTCTTGTTGGCTATCAAATATTTTATCGAATGGAAATAGAAGAGTGTTTTCCTTTCCAAAGAGAGAATGAAACTTCCTCACGTATTTGGGTAGAACCAGAGGAAATACCATATGTAATGAATGACCATGAACTTTCTTTACAAGTATTAAATGAGGCATTAAATAGTAAAAAAAGTGTTATGTAGAGGATTTTTTTAATACTTAGTTGTGATTGTTATCTTTGCATGAACAGTTGTTTTTTAGAGATTATTTAAGAAGTAACGAAAAAATGAGAAGTGAGTATGAATAGCTAAAAAACGCTTAGTAAATAAAAATAAAGATAAATATGCAGAAAAACAAACTAATTTTGTACAGTCTATACTTGAGAATCAATTACTCAGTTAATTAAGGTTAAAAAGAAGTGCGTTTAAGGAATGTTGACGAAAATCATATTATTATTGGTTACAGGAGTAGTTTGATTTGATATTGGTGAAAAACTATTGAAAAGAAACTTACGACTACTAATAGTGCTGAAGAAGAGTGAACCTATGAAGTTTTAGCCTTTTTATTAGCAATTGGGCTAAGGGTCTCGTATGTTTTAAATTATACTAAAGATAACTATGCAGGTGAAATAAAACCAGTGTTGATGTGGATAATCAACGCTGGTTTTATTGTAACGCTTTTTAAAGATTTGTTAATAAATGGTCCACCATAGAATCATATTGTGCAAAATTTCCAGAAGTCCTTACTAACAGGGGAGCACCTTGTGCAACCGCTAAGAATAGGCGTGCTTGATCTCGTAAATCCTCAGCTTGTATAGGATTTTCAGTTGCTTTTTTTTCAGCTAACACATTTTCAAGCCATTTTGCATTATCAACAAAAAATTGATTAATATTACCACGTATTTCCTCTGGGAAGGAAGAAATTTCTGCTGCCATCATCGTACATAAACAAATTTTTGAGTTATTGTCTAGAGTATTACGATACAGTTGGAAAAAAGCCTTAAGTTTTTTTACAGGGTCATTAAACTTTTGATCTATTTGGAAAAGATCATTAAGAAAATCCTTGTGATATTGCTGTAGAACAGCTTGGACCAATTCTTTTTTTGATGGAAAATAGTAATGAATACTTGCCTTTTTTATACCGACCTGCTCAGCAATATCAGCATAGCTAAAGCCGTTATAACCGTTTTTCTGAATAAGATGCTGACCGACATCTAAAATTTTTTGTAATGTAGTTTTATTATCCATATAAATAATCTACTATCAAGTAGATAAGTAGTCAAATGACAAGCCCTATTTATGAATACCTCATGAGCATATCGTAATAATATTTGCTCATACTATGTTATGCTAACATCATAAATACTATTATTGAGGTGCAAACGATGAAAATCGAAGTATATTCAGATTTTGTATGTCCATTTTGTTATATAGGAAAAAGACATTTAGAGGATGCATTAGAACGAACATCCCTAAAAAATATAGCTGATGTATCTTATAAAAGTTTTGAACTTGATCCAAATTCACCGCGAGATACGAACTTATCAATTCATGAAATTATTGCTAACAAATACGGTGTGTCCATTGAACAGGCGAAGCAAAATAATGAGGGGATTCGTAAAAGAGCTGAAGAAGTTGGCTTGGACTTTCGTTTTGAAAACATGCTACCCACAAACACGTTTGAAGCTCATCGTTTAGCAAAATATGCTTCGGTTGTTGGTAAGGAAGAGGAACTAACTGAAAAATTATTAAAAGCTTATTTTACCGATTCTAAGCATATTGGAGATCATAGCACATTACTTGATATTGCTGAAGATGTTGGGCTTGACCGGGAACAAGCGAAATCAGTATTAGAAAGTGAGCAATATAAAGATGAGGTTCGCAGTGATGAATCCGAAGCAAGGAGCATTGGGGTTCAAGGTGTGCCATTTTTCGTCATTAATGATAAGTATGCCATATCTGGTGCGCAACCGACAGAAGTATTTGTTGGTGCACTAGAGAAAGTGCTAGAAGAAGAAAAACAATCAAGCAAACTAACTTCGCTTAATACAGAAAATGCAAAAGGTACCTATTGTGATGATAATGGCTGTGAGTGAACAGCTAAAGATATCTAGTTGAACATTGTATATAGAAACATAAGGAACTTTCGACGTGAACACATCCGATGATTAACGACTGACATGAAGGATGCAGTTCATTATAAGAAAGTTCCTTTTTCTATTTTATAAGCTCTTTTCGTATATTTTTCTTATTCTCATTTTATTGAACAATGAAGTGCTAACATTCGTAGCATAGCATTTGGTACATAAACTAATTTCTACTTTAAAACCTCATCTCATCCTAGAGAGTAGTATCAAAGAAGGTATATGTCCCCCATGATTTTGAAATAGGTCAGAAGTGCCGTTTTTACAGCATAAGTTAAAGAATAAGAGAGTGTGATATCTAAAATCATAGTTCTATTATCTTAATTTACAATAAATTCTGAAGATTACTTTGTTTTCTAATCTCGATTCCTGTACAATTTTATCAAAAAAAGAGATTGGAAAAGAGGAGAATAGTATGAGGAAATTAGTCACCATTATACTAATATTTAGTAGTTTAATATGTTTTAACGTTACAGTAGCCTATGCGAAGAATGAGGACTTACGCTTAAATATTGTCGATGAGTTGACAAAAAGAGGAGACCTTGAAGGTGCAAAGGCTTATGCGCAAGTTTATGAAAACGATACAAAGGTTGGTGTTCAATATTCATTTTTTTATCCATATAATGGCGTAATGGATGGAGCAGTTGGACAAGGTGCTCATGAAGGAGATTGGGAAAAAGTAAGAGTGATAGCTGATAAAGAGACTGAGGAAATTGAAACAGTGTACTATGCAGCCCATTCAAATGAAGGGCAATGGTACGATGACAGCTTTATATATAGTGAAAATATGAAAAGCTATGAACGTAGTAATTATGATACAGGGCAAAAGCCATCAGTAGCAGTTACTGTTGATGGAATGGTTATTGAAGTGCATGAAAATGAAGTTACCGGTGGAAGTCTTTATTATAATTTGGGGAAAATTGTTGATCAAAAGGTTGAGTGGCTTCGTTTAGGAACTAAATACGATACTGGGCAAAATCCAGCACTTACTGTTACCAATGACGGTAAAATTATTGAAGTACATGAGAATGAAGTTACTGGTGGGAAATTATATTATAATATTGGAACAATTGAAGGGGATAAAATCAATTGGACAACGAATGGAACATATTATGATACTGGACAAAATCCTTCTGTAAGTGTTACTACGGATGGAACAATTATCGAAATTCATGAGAATGAGGTCACAGGTGGGAATTTGTACTATAGTGTAGGGAAATTGAACGGCAACAAAATAACCTGGATGACAAAAGGTCATAAATACGATACGGGCCGTCACCCTTCTGTTACAGTATCAAATAATACAATTGTTGAAATGCATGAATCATCGGGAAATCTATACTATAATGTTGGCTCTTTAAATGGAGAACAGGTTGATTGGACTTCTAATGGAACGTTTTATGATACAGGGTATCTTCCTGATGTTACTGTCACACAAGATGGTAAAATATTTGAAATTCATGAAGGTGGTGACAGGCTATACTATAATATCGGCCAATTAAATGGTGAAAATATACAGTGGTCAAAATGGAATGGAACTAAAGTAGTTGGAACGCCTCTAGACTTTGGGAGCAAACCCTCTGTGCATTTCTCCTCTAAGAATGACGTTATTGTAGTGAGTGAGTCTCATAGTAGTTATCACATAAATGCTCGAATAGCAACGTTATTAGATGATTATAGACCTGTAGGTTTTTCTTCAAAGATTTCTCATGCAAGTTATCCAAGGGTAGCCACATATTCTAGATTTCCACTGCCAAATGATGTGACAAATAGAGGTCCAATATGGGATATTCAAGAAAATTTCTCATTGATCGGTAGTGATTACAGAACGAATGATTTGTACAGATGGGTAGCCTATGATGGCTTATGGGGAAATACGTATGAGGATGATTTAATTGGTACGAAGAGTCCTAGCTTTGGAATAGGAAGTGGATGGTTTAAAGATAGAACAGGTAGTTCTGTAGCAAACGATGTCGTCGTGGCTGATTATAATCGAGCTATGTATTATGCAAAAAACTTTGCCCCAATTATGTATATGCATAGCGAAGATATCGATCATCCATCAACTGTAGAATGGTTTTTACAACGGGTTCAACTGTTATACAAAGATGAAGTTCTTTTAGATGTAGGCGAAGTAAATCCAATTTCACTAGTTGAGGTTAATATACAGTGATTATGCTATTGTTTTCGTAAAAAGGGATGGCTCTGTTCGTAAACTTTGATGTTATTTTTACTTAGAAATGGACAGAGTGATCTTTTTAAAGGGGCTCAATAATTGTAAAAGTAGAAAAGATACCACGAACGGTAGATGTATACGTGCTTATACCTTAGAACAAATGCTTATTATATAAGCTCTTTTCTTAAATTTTATTGCTTTTTTCACTTAAATGTTAGCAACTGATGTATTAATGACTTTAATAGTCTTTATTGGTGGAAAGATGCCGAACGTGTTTAGTTCTTATGCATAAAGGACCAATTAATGTGAAAACAGCTCTATATAAAAACTCATAAGTTGAGCTTATTTAGTAAGAATACAACTGCAACTAAGTATTGAAAATAACCTTTAAAAACATGAAACAAATTTCCGGTCATTTGCGTCATATTTAGTAATAATTTCCTTAATTGACTGGAGTGGTGTGATGAATAGAATGATTTATTTTAGTTTAAGTTTCTTATTATTAGTATCGCTTGTTTTCACTGGTTGCAAAGCTGAAACTGCAAAGGTAGATAGTGATAACGAAAGGATCCAGACTGATTGGACTGTCCGACAAGAATATAGTGACAATGGTGAGACGTTATTTACTGTTTATCCTGATCCTACGCTTGTTGCTGGTAGGTCTTATGGTTATATGATTAGCTTCACAGCACCATTTGAAACCTTTAATGGGAAAACAATTGAAATAGAAGCCTACCATAAGGAAACGGGGAAACGTATTAATGCCATACCCCCACAAACGATTACAGAACCTACCTCTGGTTACGACAGTTTAAACCGCTTTACAGTGAGCTTTATGCTGCCTTTAAGTGGACTATGGCGATATGAAGTACGTTTAGATGGTGAAACATATGGAGATGTCATTTTAGCTGTTGGTGAAGCTTAACGAGATCGACAAGAGCCGTATGAAAAGAGGGGGATTAAATGGAGCTTTATGCGGATGGCGGAACATTTCATTTAAAGAGTGCAAAAGAAAAAGATTTTCAAGTCGTTTTACAACTATTAATTCAAGCAGCTACATGGTTACAAACAAAAGGTACAACGCAATGGGATTATTATCTTACTCATTTAGAGGAAAATACACAAGAGATATTAGATTCTATTTTAAAAGGGAATACTTATATTTTAATGAAAGAAAATAAAGCAATTGCTACGATTTCATTGGAGGATCAACCAACTGAATGGGATACTGATATTTGGGGACAAGCGCGAAACAACAATGATATTGTTTATTTGCATCGAATAGTCGTTGACAGAGAATATGCTGGTAAACAAATAGGTGAAAAATTAATCGAATGGGCAGTACAATTAGTAAAAGGTCAAGGAAAACAATACATCCGTTTTGATTGTCTTCGAAGTAATAAAGGATTAAATACTTATTATCAAAGAAAATATGAATTAAAAGGCATTGCGAATATTTATGGTGAGCATTGTAAATATGAAATAGTGGTGTGATATAACTATCATAACCTCTATTAACTTTTTCTGAGCTTAAGGTATAACCATTCTTATTATTAAGCTAAGGATAAAAGTACCAGAATAAGAGCCTGTTTAATTCTATCATGATAACAGGCTCTCTATTTTTTCTACCAAATTGAATCTGACCTTTCAACAACTATAATGCTTCTTTTATGACTTTTTTGTAATAAAGAACAGATAACACGCCAAAGATCGAATACAGGGCAGTATATAATATCATAACGATAATCATTGGTGTCCAAAGCTCTGTTCCAAACCAAAACCATCCTGATTGAACTGCAAAATAGCTATGAAGTAGCCCAAAAAGCAGTGGTATTCCAAAATTATACATTTGCTTTACTTGAATTCCTTTTAATAAGTCCTCTTGTGTGAAGCCGAGTTTACGTAAAATTGTAAAGCTTCCCTTTTCCTCTTCACTTTCATCCAATTGCTTAAAATACAGGATGCATCCTGATGTAATTAAGAAGGTTAAGCCTAAAAATCCGACAATGAACATGAACAGACCAAAGTTTTTTTTCAAATTGTTACTCACGTCAACGCGTGAAGTATGAGAAAATTCGCTTTCTAGTGTTTGGAAAATTTCGTTAGCAACTGAAAGATTTTTTTTATCTACAATATCAAGTCCGATATAGACAGAGGATTCTTTTTGTATGTCTGGATTTAAATCAGTCGTTAATTTATTGAATGTTATGGTATCTACAATTGCAACTGCTAATCCTCCAAAGGAAAAGTAACTTGAGATGTAGAAGTCATTACGATTAATCCCTATATATTTTTTTTTAAGACAATATTTTGCCCCATCAATTCAATTTCTCCACTATTGTTAATCGGCATCATTGTTTGTTTAGCATTCTCATAACCTGCAAGAAGGATTTCATTTGGATCTAGGTCAATTTCTTGCAAGGCATGATCACCTATAACTGCTACAGTCGTTAAGCTTGGATCAGTGTTTATTTCTTCTATATTTACATCTAATATATCCTCCAGATTGGCATGTGCTTGAATCACATCTACTTTTCTTTCTAAAAAGTTAATATTTTGTGACTTCAATGCCTGTGCGAATTGTTTCGCATCTTGTACATTGGTGAAAGCAAAATCAGCCGCTACACTATTCCTAGCAGATTTTTCTGCTGAGTAATAAGAAATATAACTTAATGATAATAAGCCGATTGCAAGGGCAGATACGGTCGTAATGACTGTTAATATCAAGGCATTAGATTTCATTCGGAACATAATCGTTGAAAGTGATAACACCTCATTAATGTTTAAATAACCTTCCTTTCTTTTCCTGGTGATTTGAGAAATTACACTAACAGAACCTTTGTATAAAAGGTATGTTCCCAAAATAACGGATGCTAAAATACCTATCATCGCAAAAAATAAATCATTAAATGAGGTAAAATAACCATTAAATAGTACAGATGATACATAATAGCCAATAACGATTAAAATGATTCCTAGTATTCCAATTATGATTTCAACTATAGATAATTTTTTCATTTTGCCTTCTGTCTTTGAAGTCACCTGAAATAAAGATAAAATGCTCTGTCTATTGATGAAAAGAAAATTCATGAACATAATAAAAAGATATATAATAGAAAAAACTATAATGGTTTGGGTAAATGCTTCGGATGAGAAATGTAGGGTTGCGATTGTTTCAACCTTTGTCGCCTTAAATAAAATCATCACAATTAATTTTGACACTGAAAACCCAAGAAATATTCCAACCATTAATGAACTAAAATATAGGATGAAGTTCTCAACAGAAAGAATGCTGAAAATCCTTCTTTTTGTCATTCCTATGAGCTGAAATAAGCCTATTTCCTTACCCCGACGTTTTATGAATATTTTATTAGCATATAAAAGAAAAATTGCTACTATAGCTACGAGTAAAATAGATGCCGTTCGAATAGCGGCAGCTCCTTTTATTGATCCTTTTACTGGATCCATTGAAGGGTCATATTGTAAAGTGACAAATGAAAAATAAAGGGACACACTAAAAATTAATGCGAATACATATAGATAATAATTTTTTAGATTTTTTCTCAAGTTTCTTATGATGAACTGATTAATGCTCATATTGTACACCACCTAGAACACCCTGTGTTTTCATTATGTCTTTAAAAAAGAGCTGTCTATTTTGTTCACCTCTATTTAATTGTGTATATACTAACCCATCCTTGATGAAAATGACTCTATTACTATACCCCGCTGCAACTGGATCGTGAGTGACCATTACGATTGTTGCTTTTCGTTTTATGTTTAAATCGCTTAACTTGTGTAATAAATCTGATGCAGATTTTGAATCGAGCGCACCTGTGGGTTCATCAGCAAAAATAATGCTAGGCTCATGGATAAATGCTCTAGCTGCTGAAGTCCGCTGCTTTTGTCCACCCGAAATTTCATTAGGATACTTATCTTTTACGTCTAGAATACCTAGTTCGGTTGCTACATCATGAAATTTTTGTTTAGCTTCTTTCTTCGATACTTTTGTAATAGATAGCGGTAATAGTATATTTTCTTTGACTGTTAGTGTGTCTAACAAATTATATTCTTGAAAGATAAAACCTAAATGCTTTTTTCTGAAATTAGCAAGTTGTTTATCCTTCATTTTTGTAAGTTCATTTTGCTCAATGGTGATTGTTCCGTTACTTACCTTATCAATTGAAGATAGCACATTAAGTAATGTTGTTTTCCCTGAACCAGACGGTCCCATAATACTAACAAACTCGCCCTCTTCAATGTTTAGATCAATTCCTTTTAAAACTTCTTGTCTATGAAACTTATTACCAAAGCTTTTGTTAATTTTATTAGCTTCTAAAATATACATACCATCACTTCCTTTTCTCTTATAGTTTAATTATAAAAATAGTGAGATTTCATTTCCTTCGATTGTCCGAACAAAATGATAAAGGCATGTGACACTTTTGTCACACGCCTATCATATTGACGAAGTCATTACGTTTTGGAAATGTCAAAGTAATAGTAGTACCCTCTCCGAGTATTGATTGTACTGAAATGGTAATTTTTAAAGATTTTGCGGCTTTTTTGACCAAATATAATCCCATGCCAGTTGCATTTTGGTCGTCATGATTTGTTGTTGATGTAAACCCTTTATCGAAAATTCGAGGTAAATCTTTTGGGTCAATCCCTCTCCCAAAATCTCTCACCTCAAGGAAGGTTTGCCCATCTTGTTGATAGCTTGTAATACTTATATCTGATTGACTACTATACTTCACTGCATTTGTTAACAGTTGCCTTATAATAAATGCAAGCCATTTTGCATCACAAAGTACTCCTGTCTCGTCGATATGTATATCAAAGCCAATTCTCTGTTGAATACACCAAGTTTGTAGTGTTTTAATCTCTTTGATCACAATTGATTCGACATCAACTTGTTCTATAAATAAATCGTTTTCAATAGACGATATTCGTTTTTGGTGCAGCTGTTGATCGAGAAGCAGATGAATGCGTAACCATTCATAAGTTAAGCTAGCTTTCAATTCTTTATCTTCAATGCGTTCAATCATTAAATGCATTGCCGTTAAAGGAGTTTTTACTTCATGAATCCAAGATAACAAATCATCCTTTTCTTGCTCCAATGCAATTAAATTTTCAGAATTCACTTGTTTTAACCAATCAATTTGGTTAAGCATTTGTTGTTGAACAATATTTTCAAAAGGACTCTCAGGCTCAGGTATATTTGCAAAGTCAAGGTTGTTTTCACGTTCTTCCAACCTATGATAAAAGGCTGTTTCTTTAATATAACGAATGATTAGAAAAAGACTGAAAATGATGGCTGATAAAAAAACGATATAAATGGTTGGTTTTAACGGAATCAGTGAATCAATATAAGCGACAAAAATGAATAATAGTTGTAATGATAAAACTAGCAATATCCAGCTTCGCCTTTCTTTCAAAAATCTTCTAATCATAGTTTTTATCCTGTTCGATAGCCATATATCCTTGTCCAACTTTTGTTTCTATAAATTGTCCTAATGTTAGTTCATCTAACCGTCGTCGTAAGCGATTTACATTAACAGTTAATGTATTATCACTTACAAAACGTTTATCGTCCCATAAACTATTCATTAGTTTATCCCGACTTACGATTTTATTCTTGTCCTTAATCAATTGTTTTAATATAAATATTTCATTCTTTGTTAGCTCTATTGTTCCTACATCGTTTGTTACTATATTTTTCTCATAATCTACTGTGGCACCGCACCATGATTGGAGATTACCTTGTTCAGAGTTATAAT
This sequence comes from Bacillus sp. SM2101, assembly GCF_018588585.1. NCBI lineage: Bacteria > Bacillati > Bacillota > Bacilli > Caryophanales > Bacillaceae > Bacillus > Bacillus sp. SM2101. The sequence goes on along the minus strand of NZ_JAEUFG010000002.1, from coordinate 202,090 downwards.
TATATACACGCCGAAGAGTAGCTTGAATTTTGGCGATTAGTACATCGAAATGAAAAGGCTTTTGTATATAGTCATCTGCTCCAAGCTGCATCGACATAACAATATCAGTAGGATGGTCGCGCGATGATAGAAATATAATAGGAACATTTGAAAAGTCTCTAATCATTCTACACCAATGGAACCCATCAAATTTAGGTAATTGGGTATCGATGATGACTAGGTGTGGTCTAATCGTTGTAAATTCATGAATGACATGATTAAAATCTGCAATACCATATACTTCATAAGACCATTGAGTCAACCTATCTTTCATCTCTTGAAAGAGAGTCTTATCATCTTCAATCAATAACAGTTTAAACACCGAATCACCACTCTTTATAACTTTTTCACAATTAATTATAAAGCAAAACCTTTTTAGATGCTAAAAAATGTTAGGTGTTTGTTAAGTTAATAAAGCCAGTAGCCTGATTTTTGAAATCCTTCTACTGGCATATCACTTTTATATACGAAGTAATTTTTTCTCAAGTATTGAAACTGTACGTACAGTTTGCATTTGGACATAAATATAAGGGATGATTAACAAGAAATAAACGGTAGAAAATTGAGTAACTAGCCCGTTTTTTACAAAACCCCAATGAATAAAGAAAAATCCTAGCACCATAAAAGCAACACCAGGACAAATAAGTGCGAAACTTCCAGGGCTTTTCTTTGATCCATGAATATATTCATTAAAATAGCTAGTACGTTTAAGAACTGAAAAACCAATTAAACCAAATATTAGTTGAATCGATACAAGTATAGTTAAAATTATTAATAGCGGTAGCTCACTTGGGTTAGGCTCATGTAACAAATGATGACTAAAGCCCATATAATTACGCACGATGGAAATGCCGATAAGTGTTAGTATAGGAATCATCATCCATAAGCTAGGACTGCCTTGTACGTCAATCCCTTGTTTGAAGATTGACTTAAATCCTAGGACTAAATGGATAGTTACGAAGACTATGGCAATGCTAATGAAAAATATTGATAATAATAGACCCATCGTCGAAACAACTTTTGTATGACTCATCGCAGCAGGAGCAGCAAAACCTACGGCTACCATGCTAAAGGTAAAAGTGATTAGCATTTGACTGAGATTATTATTCATGACAAAGTCAAAATCTCCATTTAGCATGAGTCGAGTAACGTAATTCTTAAAAATGTATAAGCTGTATACTCCTATCACGATAAATGAAATTAACGAGATAGGGAATAAATATTCAACGTAATTCCAGAGATTTGGTATAAAAGTACCGAAAATAATAAAAACAACGTTTACGCTCATAGCGAGTGTTAACGGTATTGCCATTAATGTAACTTCATTGTTAGATTCTCTTAAATTATTGTAAGCTTTTGTTTTCTTAAACTTGCTATATTCTGCAATATTCCAAAATAGTAGTTTGTAATGCTTAAATCCAAAGTAAATAATGCCTAGTAGAGCAATTGCAATCGTTAATATTAGCAAAAAATTACCTGATTTAAAGCCATTGAGTACATGTTCAAAGTTTGCCATCGGCTTGCCAGGGTGTTCGACCATAAACATGAGGTACATGTAAAATGCTACAGCTAAGCCTCCATTGCCGAGTGATGATAAAAAATACATTGGGTTATATTGTTCTTTTAAATTTTTACGCATGTAGATCCTCCTTCGTACATTTTACATACCCATATGGGTAATTGAACACTATTCTAACGAGTTAAAAACTAGTTTTCAAGAGGGAAGAATTTTTTGTTGCAGGAAATGTTTCATATAAAGATATGCATATAAGGAAGCTTTAAGTTAAAAACAAATTGTTACAATTTGATGGCTACGATAATAGAATTCTATTAGTTGACTTTCTTATATAATTTTCGTAATATACCCATGTAGGTAATTTAGAAAATGGAGGTTAGATAGATGGAATTTATCGGTTATATCATGATTGGTTTATTTATTGTAGTTCTTTTTCAAAAACTTGTTCCGACTAAAGGTGTACGACAAATTTCAGTAACAGAATTAAAAAATCAAATGAGCGTACCTAACAAACAATTTATCGATGTTAGAACAGTTGGTGAGTTTAAAACAAACAACATTCGAGGGTTTAAAAATATACCTTTGCAGCAACTGAGTAAAAAAATGAGTGAGCTTTCAAAGGATAAAGAGGTAGTTGTAATTTGCCAAAGTGGAATGAGGAGTAATCAAGCGAGTAAACTATTAAAGAAAAACGGCTTTAAACAAGTGACAAATGTAAAGGGTGGTATGAGTGCATTATAGCAAGAGTGTTTTAATTAGTTATTAGATATAGAAAAATTAGTGTTAGAGGTAGTTTAATCAAATTTAAATCGCATTTATGAAGTAATATATCAGTAAGAAGGGTAGACCTAACTCTGATCCCCTTCTTATTAGAAACTTGTGATCAACATTAGAAGATAAAAAACAGCAAAGCTCATTAACTATTAAGATCTGTTAATTCCTTAGGTAAGCTAAAACCTTCATTACGATCTGGTATAAAGCGTATAACTTTAAATACAGCAGCCATGTTTAATGAACCATAAATATGTGGGAATAATTTTCCCGCTTCATACAAGTCTTCATATACAATCTTTGCTTCCACTTTATTAGGGTCTATACATAAAAGTACTAGATCTGTATGACCCTTATACAAAAAATTTGCAACATCAACAACTTGTTCACTAGTAGAGCAGTGAATAAAGCCATCAGTTTTTATGCTTGTTGGAGTATAGATTCCCTCTCTTTGTGCCTTGAACCAGGCTTCTTTTTCAATGATATGTAATATCATTTTTCAAACCCTCCTCTTAGTTAAGTACGTTCCAAAAGTTCATTTTGGCAAATAAATGTATAGATAATATTATACTATTTTTCTATTATATAGGATCATATAAACATCCTGTACAATAGTTTCTATCTTTAAAAACAGCTTATATTTGGTGCTTATTTTATTCTTCTTTCTTTTTTAACTGAACTCTTCAAATGACGTATAATATAAATAGTTTATGTGTATGGGGGTGGTGCAGTTTATGTTACACAGAATGGGGTTATATAAAACGTACCTACAAGCGATTAAAGATGGCAAAAAAACTGTTGAAGTACGCTTAAATGATCAAAAAAGAAGACAAGTAAAAATTGGAGATACTATTGAATTTATCACTGTTCCTGAAGCAGAAGAAACACTAAGGGTAAATGTAACAGGTCTAAAAAATTATTATACTTTTAAAGACATGTACGAGGATATTCCTTTAAAGGATATCGACTGTGAAGGTTGGACGATGAAAGATTTACTTGAAGGAACATACGAAATATACACGCTTGAGCAAGAAGAACGATGGGGTGTTTTAGCGATTTCGATCAAAACAATTAAATAATAGCATAAAAAACCAAGAGGCAGGACGGTTGATGAAAGGCGGAGCTAGATGATGGATGTAACTGAGTTTCAACAATGGGTTAAGGAATATTATAAAACAAGAGGGTGGTCAGAGTTAGATATATTTATTCGAATTGGTTTTCTAGCGGAGGAAACGGGTGAGGTTGCACGAGCGATCAGGTCCCTTGAAATAGGAAGAGATAGACCGGATGAAGTAAGTGGGACATTTGAGGAAAATAAACAAGAGTTAACTGAAGAATTGGGTGACGTATTAGGAAACTTAATTGTTATCGCTAACAAGTACGATATCTCTTTGGAAAAAATTTTTCATGAACATAAAAAGAAACTATCTAATCGCTATACGAATAATTAAGGTATGGTAGTTTTATAAAATGAAAGTTAACAAACGGAAAGAAATCTATGTTAAGAGGTTGGTGGCCAACAATACAAAACTCACTATTAGAAAAGGTTTCAGCAAAATACGGGGTCAATCCTACTTCATTGAAGTTATTAGGAGGATTTGATCAAAATGTTTATGAATGTAAGGCTAAAGGTAACAACTTTATATTAAAAATTCTATCAGGAACTAAATATGATATTTCTTCAGTAAAGCAAGAGTTAGCATGGATGAATTATTTATTTGAACATGGATTAAACATATCATTACCTGTTCGGTCTGTAAAAGGTAAGTTCATTGAAGAAATGAAATGGGAAAGTGAGTATTATATCGTCGTGGCTTTCGAGAAGGCGCATGGTTCAGTTCTTGCTGATCTTCATTTAGCTGATTTATTGACCGTAAAGAAATGGGGAGAAGCTATGGGGAGGATGCATCATGTTGCTAAATTATATCCTACCTCTAGAAATAGCCTTGTTATTAATAAAGAATGGAACAATAACAGTATTTTTACGGAATACCCACCAATTGAGAAAAAAGTATTGGATAAGTGGCAAACATATATAGCTGAGTTACAATTGTTAGATAAAGATATCAATAGCTATGGAATGATACATAATGATTTCCATCATCATAACTTTCATGTACATGAAGGTGAGATTATCTTATTTGATTTTGGAGATATTGAGAAAAGTTGGTTTGCATATGATATCGCAATTTCGTTATATCACGCCGTGCAAACTATTCCTTCATATGAACAAATAAGAAGAAGAGATTTTACTTTGCGTTTTTATGAAACGTTTATGTCAGGGTATACGAATGAAAATTTGCTTGATAAATATTGGCTTGCAAAAATACCTTACTTTCTCGATTACAGACAAATTTATTCATATGTATATACTTCAAAATATATGAACATCGATCATTCGAATGAGAAAGTAAACAAGGTTTTTAAAAGAATGAAATACAATATTGAACACGATATACCATTCATAGATTTCAACTTACATATTGGCTAAAAAATATAGGCTTGCAAGAAAATTGATAAACGAAGGGTAAGGGGTGATATGATGCAAAGCTTAAGTGATAACGAGGTAAATAATGATAACATAGAAACCACTCGCCTATACTTGAGGAAAATAACTCATAACGATATTGAATCACTGTATAAAATCGTCAAGCAAAACGAAGTTGGAATGTGGTTAGCCAGGGGAGAGGGGATGTCCCGTGAAGAGACAAAAAACTACGTGGAAAATATAGTAAGCCATTGGAATCTATATGGCTTTGGTGTGTGGGCAGTTATACATAAAGAAACCGACAAGCTTATCGGCCATTGTGGTTTAAGATATATAGACGATACAGAAGATGTTGAAATACTCTACCTCATTAATCAACAGTATTGGGGTAATGGTTATGCAACAGAGGCAGCTAATGTAGCAATAGGTTTTGCTTTTAAGTATTTAAGGATTGAAAAATTGTTTGCTAGAGTTAGAACAAGGAATGAGAGGTCGATGAATGTATTAGAAAAACTTGGATTTACGTTCCTCATAAATAAAGACTACAATGGTCGTATACTATCATACTTTGAGTTAAATTCTACTAGAGGGGTATAAATAAACTAAATGTGAGCAATATTAAGTCAACATAATGACCTAATATTGCTCATTTTAATAGATGAATTGGAAAACATTGTGAGTAAAAAAATATAGAATATAAATAAAGTTTGTTATAAGATAATATTATAAAATGATAACGTTTACATAAAGAGATAAAAGGGTAGGTGAGTAAATGTAGCAAAAAACAAATAAGACAACTCTACTTGTAGGCTTAATAATGATAACGTTTACATTTTTTTGTTAAATAAATATAAATAAGGTGGGGGAGATAGCACATGTTTAAAAGAAATAGTAAAACTCTTCGTTCAATAGCGGTGTTTTTTCTTATATTCTGTTTAACTTTTACAAGTTTTATTGGGATAGATAAAGGTATAGCAGCAGGTGAATCCGTTCAAGTTTGGCTTACAACCCCTGATGAAACTAAATTACTTGAGCAACAAGAAGATATTACGTTTTCACGAGATAGCTCATCCGCAAATATTCATATTGATGAAAATATTGAATACCAAGAAATGGATGGATTTGGGGCTGCAGTTTCAGGCTCTTCAGCGTATTTGTTGAACCAATTAAATGAAAGTGATAAGGAACAAATTTTAAATGATTTATTTAGTGAAAAGGGTATTGATTTAAGCTTTGTGCGTCAAACAATTGGTGCGTCGGATTTTAATCTAAAAAGCTATACGTACGATGATATGCCTGAAGGTGAAATAGATCCAACCTTAAGTCATTTTACAATTGACGAAGATCGAATCGATGTCATTCCTGTTCTGCAACAAATTAAAAGTATTAATCCACAATTGAAAATTTTAGGTACACCATGGAGTGCACCAGCGTGGATGAAAGAGAGTGGTACATTAAATGGGGGGAGCTTGGATCCTCAACATTTTCAGTCTTATGCGGATTATTTTGTGAAATATCTTCAAGCGTATGAAAGTGAAGGATTACCAATTTATGCTGTGACAGTGCAAAATGAACCTCATCATGAAACAACCAGCTATCCAAGTATGTATATGGATGCAAATCAACAAATTGATTTCGTGAAAAATTATCTAGGTCCTACCTTTAACGCAGAAGGAATGGATACAAAGATTATTGCCTGGGATCACAATTGGAATGAATTTGATTATCCAATTCAAGTGTTAAATGATGAAGAGGCTAATTCTTATGTAGCAGGAAGTGCATTCCATTGTTATGCAGGTACACCAGAGTCACAATCTGCAGTGTTTGATGCACACCCAGATAAAGGAATTTGGTTTACTGAATGTTCTGGTGGGGAATGGGCAACTGATTTTGGTGATAATTTAAATTGGAATATGTCTAATATTGTAATAGGTGCAACGCGCAATTGGGCAAAATCAGTCTTATTATGGAACTTAGCACTAGACGAAAATTTTGGTCCGATAAATGGTGGATGTGTTGACTGTCGTGGCGTTGTTACAGTAAATCAAGGTACTGGAGATATTGTTAAGAACGTAGAGTATTACGTGCTTGGACATATTAGTAAGTTTGTAAAGCCAGGGGCAAAGAGAATAGAGTCTAATGAAAATACGGAAATAGAGAATGTTGTATTCAAAAATCCAGACGGTTCAAAAGTATTACTCGCAATGAATAGTACAAATGAACAAAAAACGTTTAAAGTAAGATGGGGAACACAAGCGTTTGAGTATTCACTTCCTGCTGGGGCAGTAGCTACCTTTACATGGAACGGTGAACAGGAAGGAGATAGTGGATTATTCGAACTTAACCCGTATCAACAAATGGAAGCTGAAAACTTTTCTTCAATGGAAGGTGTTGCAACTGAATCAGCAAATGATATCGGTGGCGGCTTAGTAGTTGGACAAATTGATAATGATGATTATGTAGTATTTAAAAATGTTAATTTTGATGATGGCGCCCAACTTGTCAAAGCAAGGGTTGCTACAGAAGCTGATGGAGGACAAATAGAGTTTCGATTAGGAAGTCCAACAGGCACATTGATTAGTACAATAGATATTCCGAATACAGGTGGCTGGCAATCATGGATAACTAGTTCTGCCCAAGTAGAAAATGCAATTGGTGTACATGATTTGTATATTGTGTTTAAAGGCGGCTCAAATGGTATTGGTAACTTTAACTGGTTTGAATTTTCAGCAACGAATGAAATTACAAACGAAGTTAATGCATTTGAAAGAATTGAAGCTGAAAACTATGATACATTGTTCGGTATTCAAACTGAAGGAGCTAATGATGCTGGTTATGGTTTAAACGTTGGGCATACAGATGACGGGGACTATATCGGATTTAAAAATGTTAACTTTGGTAGTGGAGCAATATCTGTTGAAGCGAGAGTAGCTACAGATGCCGATGGTGGAGAACTTGAATTTAGATTAGATAGCCCAACTGGGCCTGTCATTAGTACTATAGATGTTGAAAAAACGGGTGGCTGGCAATCATGGGTGACAAGATCAGCAAAAGTTTTAGGGGCAGATGGTGTTCATGACCTATATGTTGTGTTCAAAAGTGAAACTGGAGGTATAGGTAACCTAAACTGGTTTACATTTTCGGATGCCATACAGGACAATCCTGCAATAAATGCTTTTGAACAAATTGAAGCTGAAAACTATGATACACAGTACGGTGTTCAAACTGAAAATTCTAGTGACGTTGGTGGAGGCCTGAACGTTGGTCATACTGATAATGGTGATTATATAGGCTACAACAATGTTGACTTTGGTGAGGGAGCTGTAGCTGTTGAAGCGAGGGTAGCAACTGACTCTGAAGGTGGGATGATTGAGCTTCATATAGATAGCCCTACTGGAGATTTAATTGGAACAATTAATATTACGAAAACAGGCGGTTGGCAGTCATGGGTAACTGAATCAGCTGAAATATCTGGCGCAAAAGGTGTCCATGATGTATATCTTGTATTTAAGAGTGAAGCTGGAGGCATAGGTAACGTAAATTGGCTTAAGTTTATTAATTCAGCTCAGCAGCTTCAGCAGCATATTGAAGCGTTCAAATCTGATTCGAATCAAATGGAACAATTATCAGCAATGATCGTAAACAGTGTCATGCTAGGTGAAGTCGATGGAGAAGAAGTGAAAATCTTACTTCAAGAAGCTTTTTTAGCTGAAGAAACTGCTAATGAAACGGTTATCCATGTTCGAAATATTACTGAGCATATTGAAAGAGATTTAGAGCGTATGGCAGGAGAGCTAGATAAAAAGAATTTTGACAGTGAAAAATATATTAGTAAGATAGCAAAAGAGTTAGAAAAGCTGATTAACAAAACATCCTAATATCTTTTAAATTAATCATTGTAGCCACTTTATTATTGGGATAATAAAGTGGCTACTCTTATAGTTTAGGCGGATTTGTTATTAATAGATGCTACAGAACAAATCGTTCAAGACCCTATGTAATAACACTTGTAAAGCAGAGAATGCACTAACAGAGAAAAAATAATATCGAATTAAAGCTGAAAAACATTCAAAGGAGTCTATTTCGTAAAGTCATCGAAATAAAAACGTCATTGGCGACTTCTGTTAAGTGTGAAAAGTATGGTACTAGACAAATGAGCTTTGTATGGATTAAGGCCCTTTTAAATAAAGCTTGCCGATCTACACCCACTCAAATAGCTATTTTATCAAATCATAATAAAGTCGTTTAGAAAAAAATCTTTTCTCTTGCAATTCTACCTATTGATAGGTAAAATGTGAATAAGCAAGTGATATTGATCTCTAGGTCAAATAAAAACAGCAGGAGGAATGCAAGATGTTCAAAGATAAAGTGGTAATCATTACAGGTGGTGGCTCTGGAATTGGAAAGGCTACGGCTAAGAAGTTTATCGGTGAAGGTGCGAAAGTAGTCATAAATGGGAGAAGAGAAAGTATCTTAACTGAAGCAGCGAAGGAACTTGATCCTACAGGTAAAAACATTGCATATGTGGCAGGAGATATAAGTGTTAAAGCTACGTCTGAAAAATTAGTTGCAAAAGCAGTTGAAGAATTTGGAGGTGTGGATGTACTAGTTGCTAATACGGGAATCTTCAACCCAACTGGTTTTTTAGATCACACAGAAGATGATTTAAACAGTTATATTGATGTGATCGTTAAAGGTACCTTCTATCCAGCACAGGTAGCTATCCCTGAAATGAAAAAACGTGGAGGTGGCGCAATCGTCAATACTGGTTCAATGTGGGCAATCCAATCAGTAGAAGCGACACCATCTACTGCATATTCAGCAGCAATGGCAGGCAGACACGCACTTACTAAAAACTTAGCTGTAGAATTTGCTAAGGATAACATTCGTGTGAATGCAGTTGCACCAGCTGTTGTAGAAACACCAATTTACAACACATTTATGTCTGAAGAACAAGTTTCTAAAACATTACCTACCTTTAATGAATTTCATCCAATAGGAAGAAATGGTCAACCAGAGGATGTAGCTGAGGCAATTCTATATTTAGCTAGTGATCGTGCATCATGGGTGACTGGTGTAATCATGCCTTTAGATGGTGGGGCGACAACAAGGTTAAGATAGAATGTGATGTTATGCTAGTGACTTAATACTAAATTTTGTTACACATATATAAAAGATAGATTATTCTTGGTAAAGTGTATGTAACCATATGAAAAGTCATAAATTTGAGCCGCTTTATTTTGTTAACTAGAATAAAGTGGCTAGTTTAATAGTCATCATTTCCATCAGTGCATTTAATAAAGAATTCAGGTAATAGAAGTTTAATATTCACTTTACGTCTTTGCCATTCTATAAGCAGTATTTATGAATAAATATTCTTATAATTTCAAATTATAGGTAAATTATACTATCTTTTCATTTCCATTCTACTATTGTTACAAAAGGGGTTTTAAACGATCATTTAATAGAAGCAGAAATGTCACGAATACTAGTTGAATAAGTAATGTTTATTAGTTATAAATATATTAATCTAGGTGAAAGCAACTTTAATTAAATGTGAACAATTTTATTAATTAGTAAAGTTGAATTGGACTATTGCAGCAGTGAGCAAGCATGAAAAGGACTATGTTTTGAGAGAGAGGAAAGAATTATGACTTACGACTTTACAAAAATGTCACAAAAACAAGCGGAGGATATAGCGTTCAATTGGCACTATGATGGAGAGTATTCCTTTTATGACATGGAAGCAGACCAAGAAGATTTAGTTGAATTTTTAAATGCAAACAAACGAAGAGATTATTATTATGTAGTTAAAAGAAAAAATGAAATTATTGGGTTTATGAGTTTTATCGAAACTGCTACGTCTATAGTCGATATAGGGTTGGGACTGAAGCCGAAATTAACTGGTCATGGTTTAGGTTTAGATTTCTTGAGAGCGGGTCTGAACTATGCTAAAACGAAATATAATCCGCAAAAAATAACTCTTTCAGTTGCTATTTTTAATAAACGGGCAATTAAGGTCTATAAGAAGGCAGGCTTTGTAGAGGGGAGGGCTTTTATGCAAAATACAAATGGTGGGTCATTCGAATTTATTTCCATGGAATATGATTGTTCATCGAATAACTAAAGAGGCGTTTTTACACGACCTTAGTAAAGCTATCTCAGTTCAATGAAAGGCATTAATCTCATGTGACGATTCACTTAGTTAATATTATACGATCAGATAAATCTAACATACGCTGATCATACGTAACCATAATATTAGCAGCCCCTGTAATAGCAAAGCCTTGTGTTTGAAGAAAATGACGTAACTCCCTTATACTTGCATCATCATCTACAATCAATTTTTGAATCATAGAAACGTAATCTCCTTTTTCCATACTCCTAGATCATACATATGATTCCAAATATATTTCATCTAAAAAATTGAGCACAGTGATCATTTAAACTGGTAATATAAAAAAATAGAACTAAAGCAAAGAGTCTCCATGTTTTTTCGAAACCTTCTGTCGACATTGTAAAGATTAAGTTAAACTGTGTCATTTAAGTGAGTAAAGTCTAGTGAAATTGTAGTATTTTATTATATTAATTAATCAAACTATTCTCAAAATTACTCATAAAAAAGTGCTTTTCACAAGTGAACAAAGTGGGGATGGAGGTGGGCGTGTTCAGTAAATATGCTCTTAATTTAACAATTAAAAAACTGACGAGAAAACATGAAAATGAGGCAAAAGAAATGATTTTGGATGGTTTAGCAGAGAGGTTTGGGTTTCTTGATCGGTCTTTAAATCCTGATTTAACAAATATTATAGAGGCTTATACCAATGTGGGATCTGTCTTCTTAATAGGTTGTTATGAAAATTTTTTATGTTGTACGGGTGCCTTAATAAAAGAAAATGAAGAAACTTGTAGAATTGTTCGTATGTCAGTTCATAAGTCGTATAGAGGCAGAGGGTTAGCTAGAAAGATGATTAATGAACTAGAAGGGTATGCTCGCCAATTTGGATATAAGAAAATTGTTCTTGAAACAGACAATGATTGGATTAGTGCAATGAACTTATATAAGTCTAGTAATTATATGATCGAATATATTGAAGAAGGATGCACTCACTTTTATAAAAGGCTCTGTTCGTAAACGTTTTAACTCAACAGTCACTTTTTTATAGAAGAAAAGATGTCACCATATCTAGTGGTACTCATTGTTATTATAGGCACATATACTCCAAGCGTTTGTGCCAAGTTTTCTACTTTTATAATTATTCAGCTCTCCTAAAACTCATCATACTTGTCCGTATTAAATACAACAAAGTTTACGAAAAAAGCCTAAATAAAACACATTACATATTACTTGGAATGGTTGGAGGACAATTTTTATTTCATACATACAATAACGCTGAGGTTCACATTTTAGAAAATGGAATAGGGGGATACGCATGTTTATTGTCAATGTTGAAGGTGCTATTAATAAAGATGGAAAGTGGTTAATGATTCGTCGCAGTATGAAAGAAGAGCATGCAGGTGGTGAGCTCTCTTTAGTTGGTGGAAAGGTTGAAAGAGAAGGACAATGATATTTTAGAAAAAACTCTAATGAGAGAAATATTTGAAGAAGTTGGAGTTCAAGTTACAATTCTTGGGTATGTAAACAGCTCGTCGTTTGTTACCGATCTTGGAGAGCATGTAGTAGATATCGTATTTCTTTGTGAATATGAATCTGGCAAGCCATTTGCAAAAAGCCCTGATGAAGTAGACGAGGTAATGTGGTTGGCTACGGAACAAGTTATGAATCACGAGGGCTTACCAGATTATTTAGTAGAAAATATTACGCTAGCTGATTCCAAGCTGCGATTGTCGAAGGTTTAACCGAAGTTTTTGTTGAACATTTTTTCAGGTGGAATAATCTCTACCTGAATTTTTAATTTTTAAGTTCAAACTCATGTAATTAACTTATATGTGGTAAGAACATCGAATTTGTTTTAAAAGACTGTTTACGCATTAATTGTTGCTTACACAACTAGCGTTGTTCGTGGCATCTTTTCATCTGTACAACGATGAAGAACAATGTATAACCACTTTTTATGGTATGATTTGGTAACAACAACACAGTTTACGAGAATAGCCTTTGAAAAAAATAATAGCTTACTATAGTTAGCAAGGCTCTATTTAGGGAGGAGAATGTAGTTGAATCCAGCTGTTATCGCATTGGATCTTGATGGAACATTACTTAATAATGAAAAACACATTACTAATAGAAACTTACAAGCTGTGCTTAATTGCTATAACAATGGTAAAAAAATTATTATAGCTACAGCACGACCTCCACGTACAGTCAAAGACTTTTTACCAACCGTGCTACGAGAAGTATCATCATTTGTTTATTACAATGGTGCTCTTGTTGTTGATCACTTATCACATTTTGAAGAACATATATCTATATCGAAGAAAATAACAGCAAGGGTCTTTGACTATTGCTTAGACTACGATCAAAATTGTTCGGTAAGTGTTGAAGTACGAGACAAATGGTTTGCAAATGAAGAAATATGTGATGCTTCAATATTCAATGTTAAGTATCGTCCACGTATTTTACCATTTGAGCAATTAAAAGAGTTTGAAGCAACAAAGCTGTTACTTACAGGTTTCAATGATGCTAAGAAGCTACAGGAACTGTTCGGAGAGTATGTTAAATTAATCGTAACAGACAATGGTAAGCTCATTCAAATAATGAATAAAAATGTATCAAAGAAAACTGGGATACTAAGATTATGTAATCATTTTGGTGTCAAACAATCAGATGTCATTGTTTTTGGAGATGATTATAATGATTTGGACATGTTTAATATGAATGGATACGGTATTGCAATGGCAAATGCTGTCCAAGAACTTAAAGAGATAGCCGACGAGGTAACGGATACTAATGACAATGACGGAGTTGCAAAAATATTGGAGAGAATGGTAAGGTAGAAGGGATTATTTGGGAATTTTATAAGGGTTGATTTCATCTACTGCTGGATAAACATTAAATGTGTAAGTTTTAGATTGATTGGAGGTATTTATGTGAGACAAATCATAGCATTAGGTGGGGGTGGTTTCTCTATGGAACCTGACAATCCCCTGTTGGATCAGTACATATTAAAGCAATCTATAAAACCAAAGCCTAGCATTTGCTTTATTCCGACTGCTAGTGGGGATGCTGAAGATTATATAGAGAGATTTTATCAGTTTTTTCATAAGCAAAATTGTAGCCCATCCCATTTATCTTTATTTAAGCCACAAACAAGGGATTTAGAGGGATTTTTATTGAAGAAAGATATCATTTACGTGGGTGGGGGTAGTACTAAAAACTTATTAGTATTATGGAAAGAGTGGGGGCTCGACCACATCTTGAGAAAAGCTTGGAACAAAGGAATTATATTAGCTGGTATTAGTGCTGGTGCAATATGTTGGTTTGAGGAAGGTGTTACAAGTTCGTTTGGAGAAGGGTTAGAGTCTATTAAATGTTTAGGTTTTTTAAAAGGAAGCCATTGTCCTCACTACGATGGAGAAATAGATCGGAGACCAGCGTATCACAGATTAATTAATAGTGGAGACATACAAGGCGGTATTGCTGCAGATGACGGAGTTGCCATTCATTTTATTGAACAAAAGGTAAATAAAATTATTAGCTCAAGGCCAAATGCAAAGGCTTATCAAGTCTCTTTGAATAATCACAATATAGAGGAAGAGTTACAGACATATTTTTTAGGCTCTTAAAAAATAGCTGTAAAAATACTTATCTATCTTAATTAAACTCTCACAATGCTTAAAGAGTTAAATAGAATAAAGAATGGCTATTAGTAGAATATATTCTTTGTTTACACAAAATCATTAAAGATACAGTATCAAAATCTTGTAAGCCTTGACTCTATCTCTCATTTGTATATTGCAAATTTAATGTAAAAGTATTTGTTTCTTACTACCTAGTAATTATGGGAGGATCAATAATGAAGGGGTTTGTTGTTTTTGTAATAGTAATAATTGGGTCATTTTTTGTAACTTCATGCGGCTTTACTTCTACGACAGAAAATGATGAAGTAGAAACTATAACAGAAAATGATGAAGTAGAAACTATAACAGAAAATGCTGAAAAAGAAACTGCGACAAAAAATGATGAAATAGAAACTATAACAGAAAATGTTAACAAAGAAGAGTCCAGGGAAAATATTATAAAAGAAGAAATACATGAAATAAAGGAGGACAAAGCCAAAGAACTTGAGGTTTTGTTATATTATGGTGCAGGTTATTTAAATGTTTCTAATGGTGCAAAAGGTTGGGCGGAAGGAACATTTAAATATGAAGATGTAGAAGTTAAGCCAGATGTTTCATATGATTTAATTATGGACAAAGGAACAATAACAGTAAAACAACCTGACAAAGCTTCAATTATAGATGATTTTAATGCTGCTTTTTCTAGTAGTCAAAATAATAGATGGGATATTCATTTGACAGATAAAATTCCTATGGAGCTTAATATTAATGCGGGGGCAACATACACAGAGTTAGATTTACGAGGTTTACAATTAAACATTTTAAATATCAATTCTGCAATTGGTGAACTAACTATTGACTTAAGTGGTGACTGGGAAAAAAGTTTTGACGTTACTCTTAAAAAAGCTATGGGAAGTACAAAAATATATTTACCTTCTGATGTAGGAGTTAAAATTAACTCTAATAAAGGATTTCAATCAACAAATTTTAAAAGACTATTCTCAAATACAGATGACTTTTACGTAAATAATGCTTATGAAAATGCGGATGTTATTGTTAATATTAATACAATTCTCACTACTGGAGATATAGAGTTTATAGTTAAGTAAGAAGAAGATATAGTAAATTGATCTTATCATGTATGAATGTTTTTATATCTATTAAAAGCAATTGGTTCTAGCCGAGAATCCATTGCCATTTATCGTTATAGATCCCAAAAGGTCTCTGTGTACGATCAAAGCCAACTTGTCATTGTGTATACTACAAAGTAACATAAGTTGATATTATTACCTGTGCATTATGTTTATTTAAGGAGGATGTCACGGGTTCATTGAAGGGGTAGAATCTATTGAATGTCTAGTTTTTTTTGAGCTCATGCCCCCATTTTGTCGGTGAGAGAGATCGAGCATAACATAAGTTAATTAGTCAGGGGACATACAAGTGGGGATTGCCACATCTTCAGATTATTATATTGAACCTAGATTAAACGACACTTAAGTGGTTCTGTTGAATCAATTTGTTATTGAAGTTTAGAAATTAATTCTTTGAGAACAAAGCCTTAGACGTGATTTGTCTAAAGCTTTATGAGAAATGTGAAAGTATATTATAATCCTGATCGTAAATCATTCAACCATTTGTGTGCTATGCTTTAAAATCCTCTCTTTATTTTCATATAACCATAAGAACATTTTTTTATTTGCGTTAAACAAGGTAGGTATATTCATAAAAAAAGCCATAAAAATTGTTTGTATGGATAACATAACTAATGCAACAGACTTTCTTTCTACTTCACTTAAAGGATTTACTGTATGATAACTTGCAAACAAGTTTTTGATAAAATCAAACCACTTTTTCCTCAAAGCTTCATCAGAAAATACTTCGTTCAATACACTTGTAGAGCAGTAGCAAATATCGAATAACCTAACATTATGCTCAACGATATCAAAATCTACAAAACCAGCAAGTCTATCCTTTTGAATAATTACATTAAAAATATGTGCATCCCTATGTATTAATTGCTGTGGTAAATCATGTATGACATTTTTTAAATCGACCTGGAGAGTATGATATATACTTGATAAATCTTGATTTTCTTCATTATCTAATATTTCTTGAACAGCCCAATCAAATACTTGGTTGTACAGGTTCTTTTTCGGGAATTGTAAATCATTACTTACTTGTTTTAGTACTTGATGCAATTGAGCTAGGTTACTTCCAAGTAGTTCAGGTATAGATGTATTTTTTACTGTATCAATTGCTTTAAATGTTTGGCCATCAAGGTAGTTGTAAATACAATAAACAACATTATCAGAACAGTAATAATATTCTCCTCCATTTGTTTGTATGGGTAGATGTACCTTGATATCTTGTTTATCTATACGAAACAATAGCTTTATTTCACTTATCGCTTTTTCTGGGCTTTCTTTTTGCTTTAATACATATCGTTCTCCATTATTAGAAGTTATAAGAGTAGCTCTTTCTGATAGTTTTGCTGAATTTGAAATCTCAATTCCCCAATTGGATGACAAATCACTAAGGTGCTTTATAGACATGATCTCACCTCAAAAGTTAGTTGGAGATGTTCAAAAATGCATGTTAATTTTTAACGAGTATGCATTGAGTGAGAAGTAGTAAAGGGACTTAGTCAGTATGCTTTATTTGTTTCGAATGTACAAAGCCACGAGATTTCTCTTTGTTGAACATAACCCCATGCTTGTATTTCTATTATTGAGCCAATTTCTCCTGCTAATATTTGTATGATAATTAGTTAAGATAAAATCAAGTATTAATATCCATCAGATTGCTTGTTTATCCTAACAGGATTTAAGAAATTATTATTGAATAGTAATGTTAGGTAGGTGATTATATGACCAAAAAAATAATATTAGACAAGATGGTTCCAAAAGATTGGGAACAAGTGAAGGGCATATATCAAGAGGGTATAAATACTGGCAATGCCACATTCGAAGATGAAGCTCCAATGTATGAGGAGTGGGATCGTAATCATCTGAAAGAATGTCGGTTTATTGCACGGGATGGTGACGAGGTTTTAGGTTGGGCTGCGTTAAGTCCAGTTTCCAGTAGATGTGTGTATAATGGTGTTGCAGAAATAAGTGTATATGTAAGTAGTGCTAGCCAAGGAAGAGGGATTGGATCGAAACTGATGGATATGCTCATTAAATCGAGTGAAGAGGAAGGAATTTGGACATTACAAGCGGGAATCTTTCCTGAGAACGCTTCGAGTCTTGCATTACACAAAAAAGCGGGCTTTCGAGAAATTGGTATACAAAAGCATATTGGCAAAATGCAAGGTAGGTGGCGTGATGTCATTTTATTAGAAAGAAGAAGTCGCAAAGTAGGAGTTTGATAGTATTGTAAACTCACAATACTATTGCAGGAGGATAAGAAATATTTGGACAAATTAATTCATGAAGCTCTTAAGCACTATACGATAGCTAAACAAACAGTAATTGTTGAAAAAGAACTACATCATAACAGTTGGCATAGTGATCTTCATTATAAAATAGTTGTTGGTGGAAAAAGATATTCTGCAAGGTTTATTAACAAAAGTCGTTCTCCTCATCATGCCTTTGGTTTATTGAATGAGACTATTATGCTGGAGCAAATTCGTTTTTGTAACTATCTTGTTGATAATCAAATTCCATTTATGCGAGTTAAACAAACTTCAAAAAATGAACCATTTATACCTCTCAAATGGGATAATAACCTATTGTTGTTTATTTTGTTTGAATGGATTGAAGGTATACATATCACTCATTGTAATGAATATCTTGCAGGTGAATTTGGAAGGGTGGCAAGACGTATTCATGATGTATCAAGTGACTTTTATAGTGATGAGTTAATAAAAAAATCACACTTGCATGGTTATAGGAATTTTATAAACAAAATTCGTGAAAATATTGCTACAGCATATATTTCAGCAAAGCATCTACAGATGATAGAAGATTATGTCATGCTAATTGAACATCACTTTGAAAGATCAGCGGTAGGGAATTATGAATTTATTGTACAGTCGGATTTAAATCCGTTAAATATACTTTGGGATGAGCAAATAAGTGTAAAAGGCATCGTTGATTTTGAATCAATTGGGTATGTAGATAGAGTGGAAGGTTTAGCTTGACTCGTGAAGTGGTACTCAAGAACTGACGGAGTACATTCTCATAAGATGTCATCTAATGTAGCGGAAGCTTTTATAGAAGGCTATCGAGCAACGGATATACTAGATGATAAAGACTTTGAGCGGTTAAGGTCATTAATATGGTTATCAGGTTGTATAAATTGGAATTTCACTAAGAAAACTATAAATATACTAAATCGCGATCCAAATTTACTAGAAGACCATTTACAAATATATATAAAACGTGGAGAAGGTTTATTAGCTTTACTCAATTGAGCTGATATGACCGATTATTAAGAGGCGCTTATCGAGATTCTTTTATCATAACGTTTATAGAAGCTCCTTATCAAATATTGAAGACAGTTTTATAGTTATTTTTCAAGTATATTTAATGAATCATGGCAGAGTTAACAGTCTGTAGACATGTTAATACATT
This sequence comes from Bacillus sp. SM2101, assembly GCF_018588585.1. Lineage (NCBI taxonomy): Bacteria > Bacillati > Bacillota > Bacilli > Caryophanales > Bacillaceae > Bacillus > Bacillus sp. SM2101. The sequence goes on along the minus strand of NZ_JAEUFG010000002.1, from coordinate 182,961 downwards.
TTATTGATGGTTGAGAAGGAACAAGGGTTAGTCACAACGAAAATATAGAAAACAACTATGACTAGGAGAGAGGTTAAGTGAATCCGATATTATTAGATTTTCCAACGGAATTTACTACTGAAAGATTGCTCATACGAATGCCAAAACCGGGTGATGGGGAAGCTGTATATCAAGCTGTTACTGCTTCGTTACCTGAATTACAGCCTTGGTTGCCATTCGCACAAAAGGAACAATCCCAACAGCAAACAGAAATTAATATTAGGGAAGCACATGTGAATTTTTTGAAAAGAGATGATTTACGCCTCCTTGTTTTCTTGAAAGATTCTGGACAGCTTGTTGCTTCCTCCGGATTACATAGAATCGATTGGTCTATTCCAAAGTTTGAAATAGGATACTGGGTTGATTCACGTTTCACTGGTAAGGGTTATATGACGGAAGCAGTGCAAGGAATTACTGATTTCGCTAAAGATGAATTGAAAGCGAGAAGAATTGAAATACGCTGTGATTCGAGAAATGTAAAAAGTAGAGCAATTCCAGAGCTTTTAAATTATACGTTAGAACGAATTTTGAAAAATGAGGCTGTAGCTATTGATTCGAATGAGTTGAGAGATACTTGTATATACGCTAAGGTGTTCTAAAAGTCGGAAGACCGATAAAAGCTTGATATTGACCCGAAAAAAGTTCAAATTGACCCAATAAAATCAATATTTGACCCGATAACCGCATAATTTGACCGATAAACATCTGAATTTGACCCAATAAAACGGCGATTTCTTATATTTGCACTAAATGTTGACATAGTACGGTCTAGTATGTTATTTAATTAATGGGTTAGCACTCAATTAGTTTGAGTGCTAAATGTATGAACAGTATGTTTTACATATATTAAAAATTAAAGTAGGATTGTACTGAAAGGAGAGGTTTATATGACTGTAAAGCAGTTTGAAGCAGAATCGAAAAGGTTATTAGAGATGATGATTAACTCCATCTATTCACAAAAGGAAATCTTTTTAAGAGAATTAATTTCCAATGCGAGTGATGCGATTGACAAAATTTATTATAAAGCATTATCAGATGATACGATTACTTTTGAAAAAGATAATTACTATATGAAGGTAGTCATTGATAAAGAAAATAGAATATTGAAGCTTTCTGATACTGGTATTGGTATGACGAAAGAGGAGCTAGAAAATAACCTAGGGGTTATTGCGAAGAGCGGTACGTTAGCGTTTAAAAAAGAAACTGAAGTTAAAGATGGCCATGATATTATAGGTCAATTTGGTGTAGGGTTTTATTCAGCATTTATGGTAGCTGACGTTGTCACTGTTATTACGAAGCCATTAGGTAGTGAAGAAGCACACAAATGGGAATCTCATGGGGCAGATGGATATACGATTGAGCCTTACGAAAAAGATGAAGTAGGAACAGATATTATTTTAACAATCAAAGAGAATACAGAAGATGAAACGTATGATGAATACTTAGAAGAGTTTCGATTAAAATCTATTATTAAAAAATACTCCGATTTCATCCGTTACCCAATAAAGATGGACGTTACGGAACAAAGACCTAAAGAAGGTAGCGAAGACGAATTTGAAGATGTACAAGAAGAACAAACGCTTAACAGTATGGTTCCGATTTGGAGAAAGAATAAAAGTGAGCTAACAGACGAAGATTACGAGAATTTTTATGCTGAAAAACATTACGGCTTTGATAAGCCGCTAAAACATATACATATTAGTGTTGATGGTGCGGTTAGATATAATTCGATTTTATTCATCCCACAACAAACACCATATGACTATTATACAAAAGAATTTGAAAAGGGCTTAGAGCTGTATTCTAATGGTGTTTTAATTATGGAAAAATGCTCAGATTTGCTGCCTGATCATTTTAGTTTTGTAAAAGGGATGGTCGACTCTGAAGATCTATCTTTAAATATTTCTAGAGAGATTTTACAGCATGATCGTCAACTAAAGCTTATTGCAAAAAATATCAAGAAAAAAATAAAAAGCCAATTATTAAGTTTACTAAAGGACGACCGAGAAAAATATGAAGAGTTTTATCAATCTTTTGGTAGACAATTAAAATATGGTGTGTATAGTGAGTACGGCACACATAAGGAAGAATTGCAGGACCTTATCATGTTCTATTCTTCAAAAGAGAAGAAGATGGTAACACTAGATGAGTATGTGTCAAGAATGCCAGAAGATCAGAAATATATTTATTATGCTGCTGGAGAAACACACGATAGAATTGAAAAACTACCACAGACAGAGATGGTACTAGATAAAGGTTATGAAATTTTATATTTCACTGATGATATAGATGAGTTTGCTATTAGAATGTTAATGAATTACAAAGAAAAGGAATTTAAGTCTATTTCAAGTGGTGACTTAGGAATTGATTCTGATGACAAGCAAAACGAGGATAATAAAGAGGAGGAAAGCAATAAAGACCTCTTCGAATATATGAAAAATATATTATCAAGCAAAGTGAAGGATGTTAGAGTATCAAAACGATTAAAGACGCACCCTGTATGCTTATCAACTGATGGTGAAGTAAGTATAGAAATGGAAAAAGTCCTTAATGCAATGCCTGATAACCAAAATATTAAAGCTGATAAAGTGTTAGAGATTAATATTAACCATGATGTGTTCCAATCATTAAAGAGTGCTTTTGAAACAGATAAGGAAAAAGTAGACTTATACACAAACCTGTTGTATAACCAAGCGCTTCTAATTGAAGGGTTGCCGATCAATGATCCTGTAGAGTTTACGAATGATATGTGTAAAATCATGGTATAACAAATGCTTGCTCCCTTTACTCGTATTGTAAAGGGAGTCTTTCATTTAGAGAAAGGGTTATTGAACATGACAATGCTGTTCAGAATAGGAGCTAACAAATGACTTCAATATGTTTAATAAGACATGGAGAAACCGATTGGAACAAAGAAGGCATACTTCAAGGGACAAAAGAAACACCACTAAATAGTAATGGTATTTTACAAGCTCACCAGTGTAGTGAGTTTTTGAAAAACTCCCAGTGGGACATACTGGCTACAAGCCCATTACAAAGAGCAAAACAAACAGCACAAATAATAAATAACAACCACAACATTCCACTTATTGAAGTGAAAAAGTTTATGGAAAGGCATTACGGAGATGCAGAAGGGATGACTGTTGAAGAAAGAAATACTAAATTTCCAGATCAAAAATATAGAGATCAAGAAGCATGGACCGATTTACAAAAACGCTCTATGGAAGGACTTTATGAATTACATGAAAGGTTTACGAATCAAAAAATATTACTTGTTTCTCATGGTGCAGTCATCAATGCCATTTTAGCTACATTGTCTAATGGCAAGATTGGAACAAAAACGGTTTTAAGAAATACATGTATGAGTCACTTACATTTTGATGGCAAATGGAGCATAGAAAATTACAATGTTGTTTCACACCTTTCTCAGTATAACGACCAAGAAAACATAGTTCATTACTGAACAATTTTTACATCTGAAATATGCGAATATCCAACTACATAAGTTTGTGCTAGGAATATTTTTAAAACGTTTAGCGTAATGTCTAAGCGTTTTCTTTTTTTGAAAAATTTGTTGCTCTATTTAATTAGAAAGGTGATTTCATGGATAGATTGTATTAGCATGGATTGGTGCTTCTAGTTCATAGATATGAGCACGTATACACTTAGCGTTCGCGGCACCTTTTCTACTATTAAATATATTGAGTTCTCATTAATCTCATCGTATTTCCCCCTTTTAGTAAGGCTGTTTTCGCATTGATTGTTGCTTTTCGTTCAAAGTTATAAGCACGTAAACATATCGCGTTCGTAGCAGCTTTTCTACTTAAACAATTATTGAGCACTCCTAAAACTCGTCAAATTGTCTATTTTTAATAAAAATAGCAACAAAGTTTACGAAAAGAGCCTTAAGTAAAAATAGTAACAAAGCTTACGAAAAAAACTCTGTAAAATAACAGCCCACATGAAAATAGTGTGATTTTTTGAATTAAAAAAATAAAATCAACCAAAATAAATAAGAAAGTAACTTCAATAATACAGAAGGAGTGAATCGACTAATGATGAGACGTAACAAAATTAACGCAATGGTTGCAGTTCTTGTGTTATTTGCTCTACTAGCTGGACCTGTAAGTACAAACGCGAACAGTAAACATAAGGCTCATACGGATTGTTACACCAAATCGGTAGTAAATTTTAAATTTGACCTACGTAAACTTTGGATAGACCATACTGTCTGGACGAGAAATTATATCATTAGTGCTATTGCTGAATTAGAAGACAAAGAAACAGTACTTACTAGATTGCTTCAAAATCAAGCCGACATTGGTAATGCTATAAAACCATATTACGGAGAAGATGCTGGTGAACAGTTAACAAAATTACTTACTGAACATATTGAAATAGCAGGAGAAATTATTGATGCTGCAAAGAGAGAAGATAAAGAGGCATTGGAAAAATCCACTAAAGAATGGTATAGAAATGCTGATGATTTAGCAGTTTTTCTAAGTAAAGCAAATCCGAACTGGAAAGAGGAAGAATTAAAAGAATCTCTGTATGAACATTTGAAATTAACAGCCGACGAGGTTGTCTCAAGATTAAAAAAGGATTGGGACGCTGATATAGCTGCTTTTGATGCAGGAGAAAAACATATCATTATGCTTGCAGATGTGCTTGCTAAAGGGATTATTAAACAATTTCCTGATCAGTTTAACTCCGGACATTAATATTTGCCAACAAAAGATGAAGTGTGGTGTCTCAATTCGTGAGACACCACTTTATTTTAGATAAGACATGAGACTAATTAGTGGCATTTTTTATGAAAAGAGTACTGGCTGAAGAAAGGGTTCCATTGCGTTAGTTATCTCATTGATTAGCCATGAATACGATTTGTGCACAAATTAGTATAGCCAAGAAGTTATCTTGATCTGAAAAGTCTGTGGTTAAATCTTAACAACATACTTATCATCAGCTCGTAATGCTTCATGCCATTTCTCTTCTAAGTCTCTAATCCTGTTAGTGTATTTATTTAAATCATTGTAGTCCAATACAATTTCCTCTTCAGGCTTTATTTTCTCCAATATTTGAAAAGAAAAGTTGTCTTTACCATATAAATCCCATTCTTTTTGTAAATCCTTATTGAAATGAGTTTTAAACTTTAGTTCAAATTGATGGCGGTTAATGATCTTAGCTAAATCCATACTGCTTCCAACATACATTTTGCTGTTTACAAGGTTCGTTATCGTGTATACACCCATCAAAGTATGGGTTTGTTTATAATCTCTTTTCAATTGCTGTTTGTCCATATGAAGACCTCCTTTAGTATAAGGTTATAGTTTTGCTAATGACCAGCTAAGTAAGCAAGAAGAAAAGGTACTTGCTCATATAAACTTTAGTTTAAAGTGACGTAATTTATGTCAATCATAACATAGACATAAAATATGTCAAATATAAATGTATAAAAAAATTGTAAAAATTACTTGAAGTTGACTTTAAAATCTTTTACGATTACAATCGAAAAAAAATTAAGATGAGGTGAATCATGTGTATCAGAGGCTATTAAACTCAAAAACCGTATTAGAATACTTAGTTGTTCGTAACGAGCAATCCTACACTCAAATAGGAAAGCTATTAAATATTACACCTCAACAATTTTCTGACTGGATTAAACTACGTAGACCTATACCAAATGAAAGGTTAAAAAGTTTATGTGACTATTTTGCAGTTCCTGCTGATGTATTAGTCAATGAGAAAAAGTTTGCAAAACCTCTTGATCCAATAACGAAAATTGACGTGGAAATGCTTGAGGTGAATAAAGCAACTAAGGAAGAGGATTCTATAATTTTGAAGGAGAAATTAATTGAGCTTCAAAAGGAAAAAGCGAAGCAGGTTAGAATTCTCCGTTTAACGACTATGTTAAATGCTGACAATGATCAGTTAAATGCAGTCATTGATACTTTTTTGGACCAACTAGAAAATATTGAAGAAAGCGATATAAATCTGTTTTTAGAAAAAATTCGTGTTTAGAGCTGTCAGAAATCCTATCCTAAAAAAGTAGACGGTGTTAGTTATAGTAGAGATTTTAAAACAAATATGAGAAAATAAAGAAAAATAGGAAAATACATACTCGAGAGGTGGAAAAGTGTTTATTTCTGTCACTAGACTTCATCTGAGGGGTAAAAGAATGTTACCTATCTTCTTTTTTCATACATATAAATCAACAAGACAAGTAAAAAAAGCTAATGGGTTGCTGCATTCTTCATTGCATCAAGAAGGATGGGATACTTTTTGGACATTAACTGTTTGGGAAAACGAAGGTGCTATGAAAAACTATAGAAATGCAGGAAGTCATCTAAAAGCCATGAAAACCTCAAGGAAAATTGCAGACGAATTAGAAAAGGTGAATTGGGAAAATGATAGCATTCCAGCTTGGGAGGAATGTATTGAGCGACTTCATCAGCATTATAGCAGGCTTTGATTGGTTGCAAATGTGAAGGAGCTTATAAAAAAGGTAATTATAATAAAGCTCGTCCCAACTAGCACCATTGATAAAAGAAAGATAGTATTTTCCTAAGGTTATTTTCGCAATGAGAAACGAAGCCTGAAACACCTTTTTATGCAGAAAATGGTATTCCTGTAAGAGGTGAAATCTTGTTAGCGGAATCATTTTGAATTTTTTTAATAAAGGATGAAAAGTAAATTAGAGAAAACGAAATTTAATTGTAAAATCTATAAGAGGTGATGATGTGTTTCCAGAATTAGCAACTGATAGATTAATTTTAAGAGAAATTACAGAAGCGGACGCTGAAGGTATATTTGCTTGCTTTTCTAATGACGATGTCACACGGTATTATGGGCAGGAATCGTTAGTGAGTATAGAGCAAGCAAAAAATATAGTAAACTTCTTTGCAAATAATTATAAAGAAAAAAGGGGGATTAGGTGGGGGATACAAATAAAGGGCACTGATGGAATCATTGGGACAATCGGCTTTAATGCTTGGATACCTAAATACAAAAGAGCTGAAATAGGTTTTGAAATTAATCCAGCTTATTGGCAGCAAGGGTATGCATCAGAGGCCATTAGGAAAATTATTACCTATGGATTCGATTCACTTGATCTAACTAGAATAGGCGCAGTTGTATTCCTTGAAAATGATGCCTCTAATAATCTATTAACAAAGCTTGGGTTTCAAAAAGAAGGCGTTTTAAGAAATAATATATATCAGAATGGTAGACCTTATGATACATATGTTTACTCGATGATAAAATGAGTGGACTCGTTTCAACTAATGTACCAGAACAAGTTAAATGTTAGCTCTGGTACATTTTGTTTGTGTGGAAAACTTGCTAATAAATAATAATGTTATCCTAAGTTAAACCGTGTGAATGCATAAGTACAATCCGCCATCCATCGGGATCTTCAATAGTAATTCCCTTTTCCTGCCAGTATGGGTTTTCAGGTTCAACCTCGGGATACCCCATTAAGTCCAACTTCGTTTTTATTTCTGTAATTTCATTAATATCAGGTATATAAAAGACGAGCAAATTATCCTTTGTTGGAGCAGGACATGGACTCCCATCAACATGTCTAGTAAATTCTAAATGGTATTCTACTCCAGGTAAGCCAAACATCACACCATCGTACCCGTCATGGTTTTGAAAGCTTCCTATTCTTGTTAACCCTAAGCCTTCTTCATAAAATGTAATGACTTCTTCAAAGTTGTCCGTAGGTCTTGCTATTCTGAACTGAACACAATTTTTCATGTGAATTTCCCCGTTTCATATATTAGTCTTTCCTATAGACTAGTATATCTAGGTGAATCCAATTTATCATTGCTCAAAAGTAGTAATATTTTTTCGTACTTTGGTTGTACACATACTGTTTTGACTACTAATATTCATAGGTGGCAGTCTCAAAAAAAAATCACCTTAAAGTATGCAATGAGGGAGGAAGCTTATGTTAATGAAAAATCTCCAGAACTAGTTCTTACAGTCAGCTCATGCTCTCCACTACCGATGGTTCCCACGACCGCATTACGTTTATTTTTATCATATGTAAGTCCTTGTAAGCGAATATTTGCATCACCAGAAGAACTTTTAAAGTCAACTTTAAGTGATTCTGGTTGATTATCAGATATAATTGAAACATCACCACTATTTGACTCTACGGTTGTTTTGCCTTTAAGCTCATTTGTGATTAATTTAATATCTCCAGAAGATGTTTTACTGTTTGTAAACATGGCTGTTACATATCGTGTGTTAATGTATCCACTTGATGAACGTACATTAAGTTTTGAAGCTTTCGTATTCATAATATGAATATCGCCACTAGATGTTTCAACAGATAAAGTGTCTTTTACTATGATTTTATTAGCGTTAATATCTCCTGAATCTGAAATAAATGTAACTGTACTAGCTGATATATCTTCAATATCTGCATCGGCTGTCGATGAGTCAATATCAATTGAATCGAAGTGTTTCTGAGGAACTGTTATTTTTAAAATAGACAGATCAATGATTATACCAATGTGAGATGTTTTTTTTGATCGTAATGCAATATTTAATTCTTTATCATTGACCTCTGTATCAAGTATGAAATTATCTGCTAATTTGCTGTTTACTTGTCCTGTTAGCTCTACTGTGATCTCATTGTCATGTGAACATATGAACCTTACGTTATTAGAACAAGAATTTATTTTTATTCGAATTATATCGTCACTTAAAAATGATTTTTTCTCAGACAATTCAACCATGTCATCTTTTATTTTCTTATCAATGGTGGAAACTGACGCTTTAACAAACCTCTTCCATAAAATTGATGCTCCATATGAGATTTTATTCATACACTCACTCCTCAAAAAATACTTCAATATATTGAAAATTAAGAATTTTATATTGGTAACCATTCTAACAATATTTAGGTGTAGACTGTGCTAGCGCTTATTTTCATATTGTTTATATTAATTATAACAAATTTAACTAATAATAGGGATTTCTATATGGTGTGTCAAGTATAGAAACTCATCCGATACATGTATAATAATGATATTTGGTCATATTGCCGCACGTTGTCCTACTTTCCAACAAAGTTCTTTTACAGTCGTAAAAGCGTGTCTTAAAGTCCAAAACTGATGTAATACTGTCGGAAAATCGTGATGTACAGTCCGAAACAAATGCTATACTGTCAGAAAAATATGTTTTACTTATCCGAAACCAATGTAATACAGTCTAAAACCATGTTTTACTGTCCAAAATCGGAGTTATACTGTCGAACAAACGTGTTATACTGTCCGAAACCGATGTTATACTTTTCGACTATCATCTTTATAGGAAATATACTTCAATTAAGATATCAAACAGCTGATAAAAAAATTTCATTTTTTATTAGGGGGAGTTTCTAATGAGTGACCACATTAACTATAAAATTTGGACTGTATGTATGATACAAGATGGGAACAAGGTGTTACTATTGGATAGGCAGCATGATAGCTTTAAAGGATTTATACCTCCCGGTGGAAAGGTTGAATTTCCTGAGAGTATAGTTGATAGTGCTATAAGGGAAGTCAAGGAGGAAACTGGCCTTGTTGTACATAACCTTGAGTTCAAAGGTTTATATGAATATGTTAATGTGGATAAAAAAGATAGATATATGATATTTAATTATTTTACGAATGATTTCTCAGGTGAATTACTACAAGAATCTCGGGAAGGTCGTCCTGTTTGGGTAGAAATACAGGAAGCATACAATCTTCCTATGCAAGACTCAATAAGGAGAAGGTTTCCTCTGTTCTTTGAAGAGAGTACGTTTGAAATACAAGTAGAATGGGACAATGAAAGTGATAAAGAGGGTATTGTTAATATTAAAAAAACGTAAAACCTTTCAGAGTAATTCAAGGAGTGCACAATAAAATGCTAAAGCGTAAATATGCAGATCGCTCTAATTGGAAGCGTATTGTGAAAAGTGGGTATTCTCAAGCTTATCTTCATACTAGTGACTTTAAAGGTCATATATCTTTACTAACAATTGATAAAGTTACTGAGCCATTAACTGTTAGTTATGGAACGCAAAATGTCTGTATAGTTGATGAGGGCTATAATTGGCTTCAACAATTCCCGCTAAATAAACATCATTCAGTTACTACTATGTTTAATGAAAAAGGTGAAGTTGTTCAATGGTATATAGATATTTGTAACAAGAATGGTGTAGAAAATAATATACCTTATATGGATGATTTATTTTTAGATTTAATTGTATTACCATCTGGAGCAATTTTTCAGCAAGATGCTGATGAATTAGAAGATGCGCGATTAAAAGGAATAATAGATGAAACCTTATACGATAAGGCTTGGGAAGAAGCGAAACGAATTCATCAACAACTTGAAGAAGGCTCTTTCAAGCTACTTCATTTGTCAGCAGCTCATAAACATATGCTTAAAAATTGTGATGGAGGGTGCACTTAACCAATAGATTCGATGATAAAAAAGGAAGGAAGGTTAATTATGTGGGTAAAAGAAGTTGACATTTCGTCTCCATACGATTTTAATAGAGTGTTGGGACGTTTATCACTAGATCCATTAAATCAAGCTGATGTAGAGGCAAAAACGGTAAAGATACCACTTTATATTGATGATGAACGAACTATCGCTACGGTGAGAAGTATTGGTACTATCAACCATCCAAGCTTTATAATAAGTGGTGAACAAAGTGCGCTTCAAGATGAAGTAATGAAGATTATAAATCACTTATTTCAGTGGAATGTTCCTCTAAAAAAAATCGCAGATCACTTTAAACAAACTAATTTAAATAAGTTATTTGAGGAACATCGTGGAACACCTCTTGTTCTTGATTTTAATTTATACGGCTGTTTAATGAAATGTATTATTCATCAGCAGTTAAATTTAAAATTTGCATTTACGCTAACTGAGCGTTTTGTGAAAACATTTGGAAGTGAAGTAGATGGTGTTTGGTTTTACCCATCACCGGAACAAATTGCAGAACTTTCATATGACATGCTGAGAGAATTACAATTTAGTCAGCGGAAGGCTGAATATGTTATAGATACATCGAGATTAATTTCTGAGGGAAAGCTAAACTTAGATGAACTAAGCAACATGCCGGATGAAGATGTTATTTCATCTCTTGTGAAAATCCGTGGGATCGGTCCGTGGACAGCACAAAATGTATTATTATTTGGATTAGGTAGGAAAAATCTTTTTCCAAAAGCAGATATAGGTATTCAAAATGCACTAAAAAAATATTTTTCACTGGATGATAAGCCCACTAAAGACGAAATGGATGAATTAAGTGAGAAGTGGGCTCCATACTTAAGCTATGCTTCATTGTATTTATGGCGTAGTATTGAAAATTCTTAGGAGTTGTGACAATGAAACAGAAACGACAAAATCGCTCAAGGCAACAAAATCGAAATAGACAGCAAAAACAAGATACATCAATTACCCTTACAAAGGGTCAGCAATTCCCGTTAACGATCAAACGACTTGGCATTAATGGTGAAGGTGTAGGGTATTTCAAAAAACAAGTTGTTTTCGTACCAGGAGCCTTACCTGGAGAAGAAATCTTAGCCGAAGCATCGGTTATTCATTCTAAATATGCAGAAGCTATTATTAGAAGAATTCGCATTAAATCACCACACCGTGTTAAGGCACCATGTCCTTTATATGTTAAATGTGGTGGTTGTCAATTAATGCACCTTGACTATAATGAGCAGTTAAAACAAAAGCGTGATATCGTAGTACAGGCATTTGAACGTTATGGAAAAGTACCTGTTGAAAAAATTCAAATTAAAGAAACCATCGGTATGGAAGACCCATGGAATTACAGAAACAAAAGCCAATTCCAACTAGGTATGCAAAAGCAAAATGTTATTGCCGGGTTGTATGGCTTGAATTCACATCAACTTGTGAGCATCAATAACTGTATGATTCAGCATGAAGCAACGACCAAAGTGACAAATGTCATTAAACGTATATTACAAGACATGCAAATACCAATTTACAATGAAAAATCACGCTCAGGAGATATTAGAACAATTGTAACCAGGGTTGGTTTTAAAACAGAGGAAGTACAGGTTGTGCTTGTAACGAGAACGGATAAGCTACCTCGCAAAGAACATCTAATCAAAGAAATTACAAATCGTTTGCCAGAAGTAAAGTCCATAATGCAAAACATTAACGGTCAAAAAACGTCGCTCATTTTCGGAGAAAAAACAGTTCATATACATGGTAATGAAGTCATACAAGAAACACTCGGTGACTTATCATTTGAGTTATCGGCGAGAACGTTTTTTCAGCTAAACCCTATCCAAACGGTAAAGCTATATGAAGAAGTGAAAAAAGCAGCCGCATTATCTGGTAAAGAAAAAATTGTTGATGCATACTGTGGTGTAGGAACGATTGGTCTATGGTTGGCTGAGGGTGCAGCAGAAATTCGTGGTATGGATGTCATTGCGGAATCTATTGAAGACGCTAATAAAAATGCTAAAAAACACGGCTACAAAAACGCCACTTACGTCCAAGGAAAAGCCGAAGAACTGCTACCGAAATGGGTCAAAGAAGGCTGGAAGCCAGACACAATTGTTGTCGATCCACCAAGGTCAGGCTGTGACGATGAGTTATTACAAACAATTCAAAAGGTTAAACCGAAAAAAGTGATCTATGTTTCTTGTAACCCATCAACACTAGCTAAAGATATTGAAAAGCTAAATAGACTATATAAAATAAAATATATTCAACCAGTTGACATGTTCCCACATACGGGGCATGTAGAGGCAGTCGCAGTATTGGAGTTGAATAAATAGTAAAAGTAAGAAGGCATCAAAAAGTAAAAGCAGCTTGCAAAAGCTGCTTTTACTTTTAATCATAATATTCCTGAGGCTTGTATACACCCTCACATTGTTTCATTAATCAAGTCGTAAACTATCTATTATTTTGGAGCAGTGAGTGTCAGTATATATATCAGCTCCACCTAGTTTGTCAATCCATTTTGGAACAGTCGCGTCATTACAAGATTTAATCATCTCATCATAATAAACATCCATGAGGTGCCAAGGGTTCTCAAAGCCGACATTTTGCCCAATTGCATTAAGATCAGTGGTTTTCAGAGCATTTTCAGCATTTTTCTGTACATCATTCATGTAGTCAATTTGAGTTTGTACATCCTCACGGGTACCTAAGCGCGTAACATGACCAGCAACTAATGTGTCAAAGTCATATTCCATTATTTTAGCGTGTGCTTCTATGTACCCTGGAATGTCTTCAGAAAGAGCTAAATAACGAAAAGGTACCCAGCCTGGAAAAATGATATCCACAGCCATTAAAACTTTTTGATCTGGTACATAAATAAATATGTTACCTCTTTGGTGATTATCCCCCATATAATCTAATAGAAGTTCCTTGTTACCAAGCTTTAACTTCTTCTGACTACCTTTAAAAGGTTTTGTAGGGATTGGACGGTTAGGATCTTGACGTTTCTCTAATATTTTTGCTGTTTCTTCATGCGCAAAAATCTCTACATCATCAGGAAACAAAGATGCGGCACCAATATGATCTTTGTGTGCATGAGTATAAATGAGATATTTTATCGGTTCATCCGTTACTTCTTTAATCGCATTTAAATACTTCTCTCCTAGCGATTGTGGTGCATCTACCGCTATTACACCTTTGCCAGTAGTGAGGAACATCGTCGTGAAAATACCATCCATTACTGCATAAATTCCATCTCCTATTTCCTCGACTAAATACCCTTTATCCATGGGAATAGCTGGTCCTTTTGCATTTTCAGGAAGTGGAGCTACTGGGCTGTCTTCTTCTAATTCACTACTACTATTTGTTTTAATTATCATGTCATTTCTTTCAGTTTCCTGCTCGTATCCCATAACACTTTGAGCGTAATATGTTGTTTGTAATAGTGTAAGTGCCATAATACAAACTACAATCAATTTTTTTGAAATCCGTCGTTTTTGTGACATGTTTTACACCCTTTCTTTGAATTGAATTAGGTACGTGAAAAAAGACTAATTTCACTGTCTTTATTATGCGAATTTATTTTTTTATTATGCTCAAGATGTTCGAGTCAAACGAACAAAAAAGTGTTCATTTTGTTTAGTTAGGAACACCTTATATAACTATACACGAGGTTCTCAAAATGGAGACTTATAAACGATTAGTAGAAATGAAGTCACATATGTCCAAAAAAGAGAATTGTCCTACAACAATTGAAAATGCTGAGATCTCAACATTCTGATGTATCCATAGCAAATTAATAGACTGTTGAAGAGCTTAACATACATCTTTTCTTATTTACTCAGGCAATTGAAATAATAGATTTTCCATCAATACGAGTGTATTGAGTTTTTGATTTCTGTAAAACAAGCACATGAAAGGATTAAAAGGGCTAGAGAAGGTATTTGATAAAGAAACCTTACTTTGGAATAAAAGGCTCATTCCGTAAACTAAGTTGATTACTTATCATAATCTTTCTTCCTTTGAAACTCCTATATATTAAATGGACAACTCCACATAGAATACACATGGATATGAGATAATATTTTATAATGCCGCTTATGTATGAGGGGAGAGTGATGATCATGCCTACAATTCTTGTCGTTGAAGATGACAATGATATTCGCGAACTAATTAGCGAATTTCTATTATCGCAGCAGTATCATGTGAAATTGGCAAGTGACGGCCTTGAAGGGTTTACAATGTTTCAGCAATATGAAGACATAGACCTTATTATTATGGATATTATGATGCCGAATATGGATGGGTTTCAATTTTGTCAACTTATAAGACAACAGTCTGAAGTTCCGATAATTATGCTTACTGCGTTAGAAGACGATGTTGAGCAAATTAAAGGTTTTGAGTTAGGTATTGACGATTATATTACAAAACCCTTTTCTTTTAACATTCTTATTAAGAGAGTAGAAGCCATACTTAGAAGAAATAAACGACCAAAGGTTAAAACAAGCACACAGCTTACATATGAAAACTTAATTCTTGATTTACAATCCTTCCAAGCTTATGAAGAAAACGGTTTGGTGAACCTCACGAAGAAGGAATTTGAATTGCTTCAGCTGTTAATGGAAAATAAAGGAAAGGTAATTACAAGAGAAATGATGATTGATAAACTATGGGGATATGATTTTTATGCAGATACAAGAGTCATTGATACTCATATTAAGAATCTGCGAAAAAAAATAAACGGTGACTACATTAAAACAGTCGTTGGATTAGGATATAAGATAAATGAGTAAATTTTTTAGTCAAATGAAACATAGAGGTATCGTTTTCAAAATCTTTGTTATAACAACGCTATTACTATTAAGTGCTTCTTTAATGATTTACTTTTCAATTTATTTTTTCCTTCCAGGATATTATAAGGATTATAAATTGAATCGATTAGAAATTGCAATGTCTGATTTAATTAAAGAGACTGAAGGTAAGACTTTACCAGAGTTCTTTGAAGCCTCACAACAATATCAGGATGAAAATAATGCAATGGTATACTTAATAGATACGAAAAGCGAATATGGTTTGGTTACAGCTCCAAAAGATTATCTTAGCCAAAAATTATTAGAAACAAATGAATTAGAGAAGTCAATTTCTTTGAAAGAAAGAGATTATATTATTAAAATTTCTCAAACCTTGCAGCCTGTTGATGAAGCTCAAAGTGCTATATTAAGGTTTTTTCCTTATGTAATCATTGTCATTTTTCTCATTTCGATTTTAGGAGCTATGTTTTATGCAAGAATTTTATCCAAGCCTTTACTAGAACTTAACTCAGTAGGGAAAAAAATGGCGAAATTAGATTTCTCAACTAAAAGTGAGTATAAAGCAGAGGATGAAATTGGTGAACTAGCAGAAACCTTAAATAATATGTCATCTAGGTTACAAAGGACAATAGATGATCTTCATATTGCAAATGAATTATTAACAAAAGACATCGAACATGTAAAAAGTATTGAAGCAGAAAGAAAAGATCTATTTGCGGCAATTTCACATGAATTAAAAACCCCGATCACGATCGTAAAAGGTCAACTAGAAGGGATGCTTCATCGTATAGGAATATATAAAGATCGCGATAGTTACTTGAAACGAAGCTTGAACGTGATGGGGGACCTTGAGGGTCTTGTTAAAGAAATTTTGAATCTTTCTAAAATCGAAAATGAAGGGTTTAATCCATCTTTAACTGACGTGAATATATCTAGAACTTTACAGGATATTGTTTATTCTTTTTCCTATTTTTCATCTGACAAAAAATTAAATGTAAGTCTAGAAATTGATCCTGATATAATCGTTCAAACGGATAAAAACCTTTTAGAAAAAGGGCTAAGAAATGTTATTCATAATGCGATGATGTATTCTCCTAATGAAGCAGAAATTCAAATTTCTTGTCAGAAGGAAGGTACAAATATTAACGTAGCTGTATTTAATTCAGGTGTGTTCATTGAAGAAGACCACTTAAAAACAATCTTTGAGCCATTTAATAGATTGGAAAAGTCAAGGAATCGTAATTCTGGTGGTACAGGTATTGGATTGTATCTTGTAAAACGAGTTTTTAATATTATCCATGTACAATATGAATTAAAAAATGTGAAGAATGGCGTATTATTTACGATTAATATTCCAGTATAACCAAATATGTATTGTGGTTTAGTTGGTATAAGTAGCATTTCTAATTATAATATCCATAGGAGAAATCTCGGTTCATTGCTCCTATGGACATTTGTATATTAAATCAATTTGGTTACTTTATTTTTCTTCAATAGGCTCTCCTGTTTCTGGATCAACTTGGATCAGTTTATATTCTTCTTCAATAGGGCCTAATTCATCATTTAAAAGATTCATGAGTTTTTCTGGAACATCATCTTTTGACATTTGCATCCCTCCTTCAACCTCAACCCACAATCGTTCAACAATTTCTGATGGCTTTGTTAATAATTCGTCTGTCTCAGCGTCAAAGATTTCACCTGTATTGATATCTGTTTTAAGTGTTTTTAACTTGTGCAAGTATTCTTTTGTTTCAGGGTCTTGTACAAAGTGGAGTCCGGTTTTGTCGTCTTCATAAACTTCTAAAAGTTGATAGTTATGCTCATCTATAGAATTAGTAGCCTCTATTTCATTCCATAGATCTTGAGGAATATCTTTAATAGCTATTTGGGTTCCCCCTTCGAACTCAGTACCATATTGTAATAATTTTTCTTCTGTTGTTAAGTTTTCGTCTTCAGTTAAATAGACTCCTGAAGCTCCTAATCCTGTAGTTAATAGACCACCTGCAACTGCTAAAGATAAAAATTTCATATTAGTATTCTCTCCTTTTGAAAATTTTTCTTACAAGTGTATTAAAACATTTCAATATGAATTTCATGTGTAATTCATGTGTGGGTTAAGTGTGCATTTTATTGAGAACTGTACAAAGTTTATCGAAGTTTTATTATGACTGGTATAAAGGTGTATAGCTTATCGATTTATCCGACTCTTACTGAAAGACTCGAGCTAAAAAGATAAGCCTAAAACCTTTCATACTATCGAGTAAACACTTTTTTCTTCCATGCACATACAATAATTTGAACAAGTTTAATACTTGATGCGAGGAATCGCATTATAGTTACGATCAGGTGTATATATCAGTATGAAGAAGTGACTGATTGAAGAGTTTATAAAAAATCATTATTTTGGAAATTTTTTTGGACTAATGATTACAATTTTTTCATTGGGATTGTGAACTTTTATTATTAGTCATGAATGTCTAGCTTTCTTCATAGTAGGAGCTAAGGAACGATGGTTGATTTCTTTATTACTCAGTATGTACAATTCCTCATTAGGAAGTAGGTACTGACAAATGAAAAGAAAGTAGGGGTTGTGTTGAATAATAGTTACGAAGATGTCTTTACTGAGGCAGAGCAATTATTAAAAAATAATCAAGACCAAGACGCCGAAGAAAAATATTTACTATTGTACGATAAAGCGCATAAAGAGCTTTCACCCATAGTTTCCTTTCGTTTAGGTGAAATTTATAATAGAAAAAAATGGGTGAAGGAATCGTCACAATTTCACACGAATGCTTTTCTTCAAGACCCCTTGTTAGCTAATAAGCTAATACCAGAAACTCATCCTATGTATCATTTCAACTATCTTTCTTTCAAAGAATCAGAACATAAGGTAACAGCTTGTCCATTATGTTCGTTACAAGGTGAACTGCATTCATGTTATAACTCCCTGACAAATGTAGATTTTGTGCAAGGGTTTAATCCAGTGAGGATATGGATGCAGTGTAGATCTTGTAACCATATCTTTGCTCATAATTATCCAATCGAGCTTAACAAGATTTTAACAAATTCATCTCCAGAATTGTATTTCCAACAAAGGGTTGAAACTTTACCTATTATAGGAGATATCTTTAGTAACATAAAGCGTTTTTCAAAAGGGAGCAAGTTGTTAGATATAGGAACAGGGGCTGGCGAAATGGCTGCTGTCGCTAAAGAGTTTCTCTATAGCATTACTGGAGTAGAAATACGTCCTGTATATGCGAAACATGTTAGTGATACGTTAGAAATACCTATCGTTAAAACTGATATTATGCATTATGAAACTAACGAATTATACGATGTGATCATCTTAGGAGATATTATCGAGCACACACCTGAGCCATTGAAGGTGTTAAAGAAAGTCCGCACTCTGTTGAAAAAAGATGGAATACTATGGATTTCAACACCCAATTTTGAAAGTGGCTATACAGCAATTATGAAGGATAAAGATGCCATGTGGAGAGTTTGCGAACATGTAAATTATTTTTCATATACGTCATTGTTAAAAGCTCTAGAAATAAGCGGTTTTGTATGTATGGAGTACTCTGCTTCAAAAAGGTTTTATGGATCGATGGAGCTTATCGTAACGAAACAATGAATCGTCAAACTCAGAAATAAATGATGCTTTAATACATTGTTTTATACGAGAGATTATAGTTTTTTTTGTCTTAAGAGTTCGTGGCATTCTGTCTTTTGTAAAGCGATGTTAAACATATAAATTTTGAAACATTGGCACATAGTTTTTGAAAAGACCATATAGGAAAGAGTTAATTTAATAGTTTTGATGTAAAATGTTGGCTATCGTATATGAATGTCTACATTTTTTTGGCAAGCTGTTGTAGTTAGTCCAAGCAAAAAAGAAAAACAGTCATAAATATAAATATAACTAGCTAAAGCGAATGGAGGTGAAAGTTATGTATGATAAGGACAAAGATTGTAAGTGTAGAGTCGTTCCATCACCGCCACCTGGCCCACAAGGACCAATGGGGAAACCTGGTCCACAAGGTCCACAAGGACCAACGGGAAATACTGGCCCGCCAGGTAGCGCATTAGGTGTTTGTTCAATTTTTGATTCTGCCGTTGGTTCTATGACTGCTATCCAGGATCAACCTATTATTATGCCTAATATGGGACCATGTTTTGGAGGCTTTGATACGACAACTACGCCAAATACAATCATACTTCCAGCTGCTGGAGGGGCAATATATGAAATCACATATGGTATGGTTTGTAGTTTACAAGAAAATTCAAGTATAAGTCTTCAAGTAAACGTAGGTGGCTCCCCATTAAATGAATCACTTACCTTTGAAACTAATCAAGGTACGCATTCTGTATCAAAAACTATTTTTATATCTAATGATGTTCAAGACCAACCAGTTACTGTTGTGCCAAGTCAAGTTACGGGTAGTGTATCGTATAGGTCACCAGATTTAGCGATAACAAGGTACACTTAAATGAACTGCTTGCAAAGAATTTTATTTTATAAGCTTGGTTAAATATATATTAGAGACATATTAACATATTTAATGATGATGGATTGTGTACAGAAAAAAGTTAAGTAACTTCAATAAGTAATGTAATGCTTATTTTGAAGTTGCTCTTTTGTTTGTTTTCTTTATGTGGTTTGTTTCAAGTAAGCTTGTTGATTTTGAGGAGAAAATTAGTGGTTTTTTATACTTTACGTATTTTACGAACTTGCTAGTCAAATAGAGATTGAACTGTTCAATAATGATCTTTCCTTTTGTTAAATTGTATAATTTGAAAACGTGTTAGCTGAATTGATTAAGGTTTTCAAACTGTGTATATAGGATTCAAAAAAAACCTCACTTCTAGATCTGTTTTTCCGTTGTAACACCTTCTACCGTAGATCATAAAATATTAGCAACAATGTGCTCTAAACGGAGGTGAAAGCATGCAAATTAGCCTTTGTATGATTGTAAAGAATGAAGAGAAAGTATTAGATAATTGTTTATCTTCTATAGCCGAATTAATGGATGAAATTATAATTGTTGATACTGGATCATCTGATAGAACGAAGGAAATAGCAATGAAATATACTGATAAAATTTATGACTTTGAATGGGTAGATGACTTCTCAAAGGCTCGAAATTACTCCTTCTCAAAAGCTACGAAAGATTATATTATGTGGCTTGATGCTGATGATATTGTACCTAATGAAAGTCAACTTAAAATTGCTGAAATAAAGAAAAACCTGTTGGAGCTTAACCCTGATGCGATCATGATGCCTTACCAATATAGCTTTGACTCAGAGGGAAGACCGATCTTAACAATCTATCGTAATCGGATAGTGAAGAAGGAATGTAATTTTAAATGGCATGGATATGTTCATGAGGAAATTCAAGTTTCAGGTAAAGTATTTAAAGCAAATATTATTATTCAGCATAAAAAAGTTCGAACAAAATCAGATCGCAACATAAAAATATACGAAAAAGTCATTGCAGAAAAGAAAACGTTACCTCCGAGGGATGTGCTTCATTATGCAAATGAATGCTTAGATCATCAACAATTTGATAAAGCCATTGAACTATTCGTCTCCTTTTTAGCCACAGAAAATCAGGCTAAAGATTTTCGTAACTATGCATGTTGGAAGCTTGCGGATACTTATATTAGTCTAAAAGATTATGAAAAGGCAATTGAATATTGTTTAACATCTTTTACAATTGATTCTCCGAGAGCAGAAATGTGTTGTAGATTAGCATATTGTTTTCAAATAAAAAACGAAATAACTCAGGCGATAAGCTGGTATAAAATAGCTACTAATCTTGATATCCCAGAATTAGAGGATCGTGTAACAATCTTTCAGGAACCTTGTTACACATGGCTTCCTCACCTTGAGTTGTGTAGCTGCTATATTCATTTAAAGGATTATCAAAACGCGAAATTGCATAACGACTTGGCAGCAAAATATATACCTGACAGTTCTGTAGTAAATGAGTATAATCAGTTTTTTCAAAAAATAACAAATCATAATAATTGAATATTTGTTGATGAATACAGATGTTCACTGACTTTGCCTGTTTGCGCAATGGTTCATGAGAAATAAATACGTACTCACTGTATAGTTTCGTGACACTTTTTCTTCTGTAAAATGATAATATCCGCCTAATACACCATTTTTCTGTTGTCATTTAGTAAGGCTATTTTCGCATTAACTGTTGTTTTTTCATATTAAGAGGTAGACACGTATACAACTAGAGTTCTTGACACCTTTTTTTCTCAAAAGACTATAAAAAACATTTAATACACATCAAATATTCAAATGTAAATAAAAAAGCAACAAAGTGTCTGAAAAGAGCCTTTACTTTAGAATGGAATATCGTAGTGTTTCATTTTCTGTAATGTAAGATATTAAGCCTCTCACAATTAGCCGGCATCAGTTAATTGTGAGAGGCTTCTTATTAGTTTATTTATTCTATGGTGATACAGTTGCACAAAAACCTTTTTCAACAATACGCCATGGTTCCATGATAATAAGAAGTGGTAGATAAGAAGGTAATACTTAATGTGTTTTTTAGTAGAATAATAAAATGATAAATAAATAGTTATAATTTCAAATTATTACAAAAAATACAATAAATATAATTCATTCGCACTATATTTTGTTAGTAAAATGCAGAAAACTCTTAAAATTAATATATTCGAACTATTTATAAACTTTAAAATACTATTGTATAATAGCGATTACAGTCGACAATTTTCTTAATTCATCATGTGGGAAATTGGAAAAAAAGGTAAAAGAGAGGGGAATGCATATGAAAAAGAAGCTAGTTTCAGCTGTTTCAGCAACAGCACTAACACTGTCTTTACTTACACCTTCCTTGAGTGGGGCTCAAGTGAGCGCAGCTTCGAAAGATTGGAATGCTGAGAGATATGGTGATGTTTTAGATATCGGAGCAAAATTACGAGCACAAGCTGAGGATGAAGGCTTTTTAAAAAAGGCTAGAGAAGAAATTGCTGCTCAAGTTGATAACATTAATTTAAACGGTGAGGAAGTAGATGCAGAAAATTCATCTGAGGGTACTTTTTCATTTGATGGTGGTACTAAATATTTCCTAAACCAAGATTTACAATTGAAAACATTTACTCTCCGCAGTGTCGGCGAAAATGTAGAAGTATGGGTTGCAGATGACCTTTCTTTCCCAGAGGGAGACCCAAGACCAGCTCACGTAGTCACTCAGGAACAAGTTGATAAATTACGAGATGAATTTGATAATAATATTTATCCAGTAGAAACAGAGTTTTTCGGACAATCAGACTTTTTAACTGGAGAGCAAGCTCAATTACCAGCAATTCTTGATTTACCTGAAGATTATTATCTATCTGAAGAAGGTAAAAACATCATGTTAGTGGATAACATCGTTGATGAAAACTTCAATGATCCAGACTATCCATTTTTTACTGCAGGGTTTTATTATTCTCTATTTGAAACATATATTGACCGTAATATTATAACAATTGATACGTTAGATTGGGAAAATAGATTAGATGGTTTCCTAGGAACGGTTGCGCATGAATATCAACATTTAATTCATGATGATAATGATAGTGATGAAGAGAACTGGATCAATGAGGGTATGTCTGATTATGCAGAGTACTTAACTGGTTATGGTCATCCAATGGGTCATGTTAATTATTTCTTAGATCACCCAGAAAATTCACTTGTAGAGTGGGATGAGTTTCTAGCAGCTGGCATGGCCCCAGAAACGCTAGCAGATTACGGCCAAGCGTATTTACTACAGCTTTACTTAAGTGAACAATTTGGACAAGAGTTTATTCAAGAGTTAATCAAAGATGAAGCTAATGGTATAGAAAGTGTAAACAACCAATTGTCAGCATTTAATACAGGTATTGATTTCCCTGAACTGTTTAGTAGATTTAACACAGCATTAGTTATTGATAGCGCCCAACCAGGTGATGGAATCTATGAATTTGAAAGCATTGATCTACAGGTGAATTTTGAATCTGCAGCTGCTTTTGAAAAGGATGGTGTTCCAGCGTGGGGAGGAAACTTCAAAGTTATTGAATTAGATGATAAGATTCGTACAATTAACTTTGATGGAATTGATTTCCTTCCGATTC
This sequence comes from Bacillus sp. SM2101, assembly GCF_018588585.1. Classification (NCBI taxonomy): domain Bacteria; kingdom Bacillati; phylum Bacillota; class Bacilli; order Caryophanales; family Bacillaceae; genus Bacillus; species Bacillus sp. SM2101. The sequence goes on along the minus strand of NZ_JAEUFG010000002.1, from coordinate 159,499 downwards.
CTTGGGAAGTAGCTCAAGATCCATTAGGGTCAGGTAATGAAGTATTATGGGCAAGCGAAGGTGATGAAGCAGATAATTTTATCGTTTTAGAAGCTGACCTTAGCAATGTAAACGAAGCAACGTTGCAATTCGATAATTATATTGATATTGAAGAACAATGGGACTTTGGGATTGTACAAGTTTCAACTGATGGTGGCGAAAATTGGACAAGCCTAGCAAATGAAAATACTCGTTCGGATATCGTAACAGAAGGTTATCCAAAGATTAAAGAAAATCTTCCAGGATTTACTGGGCATTATGATGATTGGCAAAAAGAAACATTTGATCTTTCTGATTACGCTGGTCAAGAGATTTTAGTTGCTTTCCGCTATATGACTGACTGGGGATACAATGATTCAGGTTGGTTCATTGATAATATCGAAATACCAGAAATCGACTATGTTCATGATGGAAACTCATTAGATGGTTTAAAATCAATCAATGAAGTAAAAGGACAATATGTTGATTATGCTGTAACGTTCATTAATGAAAGAGCTGTTGGTAAAGATGGCAAGAATAAAAAGTATAAAGTTGTCAATGTAGAACCATTTAATGTAAATGACGAAGATGCATTAGAATTACGTCAATTATTTAAAGACGGTAAAAACTATATGATCATCTGGTATGCACCACCTGCTGGTACAAAAGGTTTCGTTGATTTCACATACGAAATTATTACGAAAAGTGATTCAAAAAAAGACAAAAACGGTAACTAGAGTTTGTACCATGTAAATAAAAAGAACTAAGCGCAACGCTTAGTTCTTTTTGTTTTTATCAAGGCTATGTTCTTCTATACATACCAACTAAAGTGTATAGGATTTTCTTACCTTTACATCTATATCAATCATTTTATAAAGCCTTTGACATACATCGAACAAAAACGAGCAAGAAACAAGGAAAGGTAAAGGAAGGAATACTTAGGGTAACTGGAATATGTCGATCAAGAACAAATAGTCAATTGAGTGTGATCAGAGTTGAAAGATCGTAAAACACCAGTAAGGCGGAAATGAATGCACTTCGCGTAAGCGCTACATATAATATAGGGATGTTTAATATAAGTAACGAAATAGCATTTGTTTCAAATCCAATGCCTCTATCCGCTTTTTTTAATATGTAAGACTTGAGAGTTTGGAGAGATTTTGTAGCCTTCTTTATAATATAGTGTGTTGATTTTACAATCCTTGCCGATTTCTACATTATTCCCTTCAACAACATCAATTTCTGCATGAGAAAGATTAATATATTCCCCTTTAATAAACTTGCTTACTAGTTTTTTCTTAATTAAGGGGATAGTTTTTCTATCTCGTTCCACAATTATTTCTTCAGCAATTAACTTATTTATATGACTTTTGGCTGATAGTTTGATGTGAAATTGCTTTGCAAATAACTCTTTTGCAAACACGACTCCTTTACATTTCATTTCGTCTGTTTGAAGTTTTTGATCAATTGTAACACTGCCTGAGCTTACAATCTTTTGTGCTTTTCCATTCATAATATGTAAATTGCCCATATTCTCTATTTCAGCTATTTCAAAATTCCCTTTTATTACACAAGAACCCGCATTTTTTAAGAGATCAGCAACAATTTTTGAGTGAAATGAGCTAGATCCATGTGATGATATTACTTTAACGTTTACATCCTGAAGAATAGTAACAGAACCGCGAATATTTAACTTTTCTAGTTGGGCGTCTATGTCTTTTAATTTGCCACTCGTAACAGTAAGTTGCTTATCCTTCTGTTCCTTGTTCATAGTTCACACCACCAATGATTTTGTTAATATTAATGTAAATAACTATTTATGTAACTGTAGAATTTATTTTAACATAGTGTACTCATTCTATCGATCGTTCTATAAATTTAAATTTTATAAGGCTATTTTCGTAAACTTTGTTTTAAAAATGGACAGTAAGATAAGTAATATAAGATATTATAATTATTAAAAGAAAAGATGCCACGAACCATAGATGTATACGTGTTTAAATCTTAGAACGAAAAGCAACAATAAATGCGAAAACAGCTTTTAATAAAGACCAAAGTATAAAGTATTGATAAGTTTTTCCCTCTCGTCACATTCATAGTCGAATGGACGACTTTCATGAATATTTATAGGAGGAAATCATGCATATTAGGAACTATACTTCAAAGGACGAAGCAGGTTGGGTAAGGTGTAGAGTATTATCATTTTTGGACACAGCTTACTTTGATAATGTAATAAGGGAAAAAGAGACGTATAACAACCCTGTAATTGAACTTGTGGCAGTAGAACAAGGTCAAATTGTTGGATTAATAGACATTGAGTACGAATTGGTGGAAAGGACACTATGTTCAAGAGGAGTCGGTTTAGGAGGAATGATTTGGCATATAGCTGTTCATCCTGATTTTCGTAGGAACGGTATTGGTAATTTACTATTATGTGAGGCAGAGAAGATAGCGATAGAAAAAGGCTTAAATCGCTTAGAAGCATGGACTAGGGATGACCCTTGGGTGCATAAATGGTACAAAAAAAATAAGTTTATAGATGTAGAATCTTATTTGCATGTGTATATTGATGGTAGTCTAGAAATGAAAGATACATTAACAGCTAAAGTGCCAGCATTACACCCTGTTCAAGCTTTTTCCCATTATAATGGTGATAATAAAGACAATATAAAAGCAAAGTTCAAAAGGGTTCATGAATGTACTTGCTTTGAAAAAAATCTTATTGATCATATATAATTAGTAATAAATTTGCAAACACCGTATTACATAATAAAGGAGAACGGGTGATAACAATGAACGGTCAACAAAGGTCAAATATTAAACGAGGGCTTGAAGTAGAGATTGTGTTAAAAAAAGATCAAATGACTGGAGCACTAACTAGAGGTATTGTAAAAGATATTCTAACAAACTCACCTCATCACCCCCATGGTATTAAAGTAAGGTTAATTGATGGTCAAGTTGGTAGGGTGCAGAGAATTTTGTAAATATAGACTGTTTTCACAGGGATTGTTTTCATCTAATGTATGTAGTAGTTGTTCAACTTAGTAACGATGGAATATCCATAAACCGTCGTCTAGTATAGTATAAATAGCAATAATATATTAAGTTAACTGGATGATACTCCTATACTATTGCAATTTCAACTATTGCTTATAAATCCTGTTTATAAACAATTCCTTCTTCTAAGTATATCTTTAATAGGGTAAGTGCTTCTCCCCAACCTGTTGCACACCCTATACATGCCTTGAGGTCTTTATCCGATTTAGCATAACCAGTCTCTGTGAGGTCAATCAATGTGCCTTCTTTATATGGCTCTAACTTAAGAGTGACTGTAGTGTGTGTTGTTCCTGGTGACCACTGAAAAACAAATTTTTTATTAGGTATACTCTCAATTATTTTTCCACCATCTTCAAGGTTCGCATTTTCAATTCCGAAATTACTCCATTTGAACCGAATATCACCTGTGCCATCCGCATTCATATGTAAAGATGTTTGGTCTGTAAACCATGCATTCCAGCCATCTGCAGAAGTAATCGTTTTATATACTATTTCTTTTGGAATTTTAATATATGTTTTATGGTGAATTGTTAACACTGTTCAAGCACTCCCTTCTGTTATTAATCTATAGTATTACATTAACATAAATTGTTAATAAGTTATTCATTTCTTGTGAATCATTACAGTTTTCTCTTTGTTTGTAACAAAAATGAAAGTGTATTGAAATCTACTTTGCTTAGAATTTTGTTAGAATACAGTAACAGCGGTCAGTTTTGGCTATATGGCTTAGCAATAAATACATCGGAGGAATGTCATGACTGTAGAACAACAATTAATTAATAAGTCTTATTACGAGACTTTTATGGGAGATTATCAATCAAGTTATCCTATTCGTGTGCTTGGTGAGCTTTTTGTTAACGAGCAGCAACGTGAACAGCCTGAGTTATCCTTTATTAGGTACGCTCAAGGGGAGGTTTACTACTTAAGTAATGATTACGAAGCAGCCATTTTTAAATGGGAAAAGGTTGAAAATGAGCTTAAACCTTGGGCTCAGAAAAATATTGCAGATGCATACCTTGAATTACAGATGTATGCTGAGGCTGAGCATGTTTATTCTTCAATTATAACAACCTCTAATACACTTACTTCAGAAATTTCTTTAAAGTTACATACTCTTTATATTGACCAAGGAAATACACAGTTAGCGAATAAAGCTATTAGAGATGCTGTTGCATTTAACCCAGATTATTCGAATGTAACGAAGTTAGCTCAAAATTATTTTGAGGAACAAGAAGATTATTTTAGCATGATTGAGCTTGCAAAAAATGAAGCAGTACGATTAGGATCAATCGAGTGGTATAACACTTTAATGATATACATAGATGAAGGTTGGGCAAAATCAATAAACCCCGATCTTTTTAAGGAACCTTTGCTTATTTTGTACCAAATTGATTTATCTCATTTTGAGTCAATGGTCCAATCACTTTGGATGAGCTATAAAGACGAGGAATACTATTTTGCTTGGATTACAGTGATTAATGAGATATTAGTTGGAGAGGATGATGAAGACAACAAACTTCGTAAGTGGGAGAAGTTAAGTGAACTATACAAGAAATCTTATATAGATTTTCTGCATGGGCCATATTCAATTAAAGAGTTAGCTAAACTTGTCCCTATCTATTTGCACGTGTGGAAACATATTACACCTGATAATGAAGCAATGTTTGTGTCTGCAGCAATCTTATCTTGGAATGAGGTTTTTAATGGTGACATTCCAATTGATATTGCTCGACAATGTGAACAACACGTTTTAACAGATCATCTGTATGAGAACGGACTTGAGGATAGTTTAACTTTATTTGATGACATCTTAACTTGGTCAAACCAACACTCGTTACATGTAGGTAATCGTTTGAAGTGGCTTGTAAACGAACTAACAAGTTTACAAACACAACGTGTGCTAATTGCAAGTGCATTTGAAAATGGAAAAGCTACTTTTATCAATTCCTTGGTTGGGGATCATGTTTTAGCAGAGAACCGATCTACACCTTTTGTCGTATTTAACAATGGAGAGAAGAAGGAAATCAAAGAGGTTTTGGATTCGGCTGTAAAAGAAATTTCAAGTTTAAGTGAATTTCATCAAACGCTTTCTTTTGGTTCGATTGACACGAATACCATCTTTGATTTTACGCTACCATCAACATTTCTACAACAACATCAAATAACGATGATGAATACGCCAGGCTTCTTAAGTCATAACCAAATGTTTGTAAAATATCTACCACTTGCAGATTCATTAATTTTTGTTCTTGATAGTAGCAACATTTTGACAGAAAAAGAGGTGGAATTGTTAATTAAGCTACAAGAAAGGAATCCGTCTTTACCTGTGCATTTTGTTTCAATGACAGTAGAAAGGGATTATTATAAGGATATTCATGAAGAAACGATAGCGGATACTAAGGCTATCATTCACAAGTATTTCCCCAATGCTCGAATTTTCTCATACACGAAACATGAAATGAACAAATCGAACTTTAATGAATTAGCGAACGCGGTGAAATCAGGTTTAACTAATAAAAAGCTCATGCATGAACGTACGAAAAAGATTCTCTATTATATTCGAGAAACGATTACTTATATTTTGCAAAAACGCATTGAGAATGAACAAGCGTTAACGAATGAAATACAATCACAAGAAGAAATGGTATCGAAGCTAAATGGGGCAATTAACCAATTAAGTGATATAGAGAAAGAAAAAGTACAAGTGATTATAAATATGTTCAGATCGCGTAAAGAAGAGTATAGAGCAGAATTGGAAGACAATATTCCAAGAATATTAAAAGAATGTTCAAATATGATTAGTGAGCTTAGTGATTTAGGCACGATTCACCATCAAATTAATGAAGAAATGAATATGAGGATACAACAATATATTGAACAAACAACTTTACCTAAATTACGCAATTCCATTGAACAATGGGTTGAAATGTCGGGAGAAGTACTACGAGATAGTCAGGAATTTTTAACTGAAATGAGCGTTGAATTTAATAAAATATATGAAGAAGAAAAAGTGAAATTAGAATGCGACTTCAAATTATTAGATGATTGGCGAAGAGATGCTAATAGATTGGCAGTAAAAACAAATTTTACAAAGCAGAATATCTTTTTAAGACGAACTCCTTCTCAGATGATGCTAAAGAGTGCTGGAAAGTTGTTTGGAATGCTGCAGCCAAATAATGAAATGATATATAATAAGTACAAAAATTTTGTTGAAAATGAAGATTACGTTGATGTAACAGATGCCTTTACAAATCAATTGCTAGAAAGGTTCAATTGGTTTGAACAATCATTAGCAGAGGATATATCATCTTTCTTTACACAACCGCATCAAGTGTTAGATGATAGTTTACAAGAGATGAAACAAGAAATTGACCAAAACACTGAAACGTTAATGAATATGAGATCAAATCCGCAATTAGTAGATGACCCTGTATCGTTATTTACTTTAAGACATAAACTACAGGAATGGTTAATAAAAAATAAATAAAATGTTTGATTGGTGCTACAGATCGTTTTTAGATTTATACTAAAATGTAACATAAGTGTTATTGGCAGGGCGATTTTTGTGAATATAGCTGCTATTAATAAATGAGAACTGAAAACTGTAACTTTATACGGTTGTCAATCTTACCGAAAAACTATAATCAATGTGAAAACAGTGATAGAAAAAGAGGGTACTTTGTTTGTAAAAAAATAAGGACTACAAAAAATATGTATAGCAAAGGAGTTACAATGACAAGTAAAAAAGAAATCGGATGGAGCCTAGATCATAGTTATGCTCGTTTACCGAAGTCATTCTTCTCTAGTTTAAGCTTAAACCCTGTACGATCACCTAAGTTAATAATACTTAACGAGCAAGTTGCAGCTACACTAGGGTTGAACGTCCTGGAACTACAAAGTGAAGAAGGGCTCGCGATATTTGCTGGTAATGATGTTCCTGAAGGTGCTCAGCCTATTGCACAAGCTTATGCAGGACACCAATTTGGGCACTTTACTATGCTGGGGGACGGTCGGGCTTTACTAATAGGCGAACAGCATACACCTCAAGGTGAGCTTGTTGATATTCAGCTAAAAGGTTCAGGTAGGACAACATATTCCCGTGGTGGTGATGGTCGTGCAGCTCTTGGACCGATGCTCCGTGAATATATTATTAGTGAGGCGATGCATGCTCTAAATATCCCCACTACACGTAGTTTGGCAGTAGTAACAACTGGTGAGCCAGTTATACGTGAAACGGATTTAGCAGGTGCTATATTAACTCGTATCGCTGCCAGTCATATACGTGTTGGTACCTTTCAATACGTTCGGAATGGGTGTACAGTTGAAGAACTCAAAATACTAGCAGATTATACTTTGGATCGGCATTTTCCTGATGTCAGTGCCGATGAAAATCGATACGTTGCACTACTTCAGGAAGTAATCGAGCGCCAAGCTTCACTTATTGCTAAATGGCAGCTTGTTGGCTTTATCCATGGAGTAATGAATACTGATAACACAACGATAAGCGGAGAAACGATCGATTATGGTCCTTGTGCCTTTATGGATCATTATGATGAAGCTACGGTGTTCAGTTCGATTGATACACAAGGACGCTATGCTTTTGGTAATCAACCAATGATAGGCGGATGGAATCTCGCAAGGTTTGCTGAATCTTTGTTGCCCCTACTACATGTTAAAGAGAAACAAGCAATTGACATCGCTCAGGAAAAGATTTCAGCATATAATGATTTATTTTATAGTCATTGGCTTTCAGGTATGAGAGCAAAGCTTGGGCTATTTAATGAAGAGGAACAGGATGAAATTCTTATTAAAGATCTTTTAAAGATGATGCAAGAGAACCGTGCTGATTATACGAATACATTCCGTGCATTAACTTTTGATACTTTACAGGATACAGTGATGTTTAAGACAGGGGAATTTGTTACTTGGTATGAAAGGTGGCAAGCGAGGTTAGAAAGGCAACTAGAATCGAGCGCTGCATCGAAACAGTTGATGAAGGGTAATAATCCTGCAATCATCCCCCGCAATCATCGGGTAGAGGATGCGCTTGATGCAGCAGTGGAAAGAGGAGATTATAGCGTGATGCAGCGACTACTACACGTCCTTTCGAACCCATACGACCACACTTCGGAACAGATTGAATATAGCACACCACCAGACCCATCAGTCAAACCATACCGAACGTTTTGTGGTACATGATTGGGTGGCGAAATCGGTTTTGATATTAAAACCTCAATAAAACTTAAAAAAGTTCCACTAATAAGTGTCGAAAATCTCATATTAGTGGAACTTTTAAAAGGTTCTGCCGTCTGGCAAATATGTTATTAAATTACAAATATGTATCTGTATCTTGCTTATCTTGTAGTAAACAAAAAACGGGACCATCTTAAATCCTAAGCTGTCCATAGATGAAGTAATAAACACTATAATAGAACAAGGTTTTAATTGGAAACAGTGGACATATCAAAGAATCATGTCTTTATCCAGAAATTAATCAGTGTTTTACGAAAAGCGTTGGATTTATTAAAAGGTCTATTTGTGTATTTCAATCAGGAGATGACTTAAAAGAAAGCGTTTTTTACAATGACTGTGTAGCGCTAGAGCATACAAAGCCTTTACTGTTCAAAATGTATTGATTTTTTATCGTGAAGGAAAAGAGGAGATTTATAACAATTTACCTAGTTATTATTTACGTATTATTATATTTTACGACAGGCCACTTCTCTTGTCGTAAAGCGTTCATTAGCTCTGGCCCTGCATTCAAATTAGTTTGCACTAACTCATGTGGCGTTAATGCTAACCATTGATTTAAAGATATATCTTCAAAGCGGTTACTCTTAAAAACTTCTAAAAACCAAAGACTTTCTTCTCCTATGTTTTGTATATAATGTCCGAAAGCAAACGGGACATAACCAACATCTCCAGCTCTATAATTAAAGGTTCGCGCGGTACCTTCTGCAGCAAATACTGTCATTCTTCCCTTACCAGTAAGATAATATTGCCATTCATCTGTGTTTGGGTGCCAGTGCATTTCTCTCATGGCACCAGGCTTGATTTCAACTAGAGCTGCTGCAATCGTAGTTGAAACAGGAAAATTGGTAGAATCAACGATTCGAACAGTTCCTCCAGAAGTTATGATTGGCTCTTGTGCCATTAAACGATGTATAAAGCTCTTTGGTACAGTTCCATAGGGGCTTTGAATAGCTTGATCGTTAATAGGCTTAGGAACTTGTGCTTGAAACATGTAACGTTGCTTGGTAGGAATATGAGCAAAAGCATTTTCAGATACTCCAAAGTTATTTGCCAATATATCTTTTGGTGTATGAGCAAACCAGTCAGAGAGCATAAAGGTATCGCTCTCCGTAAAATTTCCATCATCAAATAAGAGTAAGAATTCACAGCCTCCATCCAATCCCTGAATCGAATGTGGAATGCCAGGTGGAAAATACCAAAGATCACCTGCCTCTACATCTGCAATAAAGTTTCTACCATCCTGATCAACTGCTGTAATCCGTGCTTTCCCTAGAAGCAAATAAGCCCACTCGGCTTGTTTATGCCAGTGTAACTCCCGTACGCCACCTGGGGTTAGACGCATATTGACACCTGCGATTGTAGTTGCAATTGGTAGTTCTCTAACAGTCACTTCTCGTGCCCACCCTCCGTGATATAGACTCATTGGTGTATCAGAAAATGAGAACTTTAGATTAGGTATTCTGCCAGCATCAGTCTTAGGAGGGACGAGCATATCGGGGTTCTCTATATCTCTCAAAATGTCTCTAGGTCCAAGATCAGTAGCACCAGCTCCATCTTCCCTAATTGGCTGAGGCACATCTTCCGAATGAATCTGATGTCGTTTTTTCATTATGAACACTCCTTGATATGTGATCCTAACGTTGGATGTTTATGATATATAGTTTATGAATTCCATGTTATCCATATGTCCATTGAAAAAGTTAAAATAAACATAATAAAAAAATTAAGAAAATTAACAAAAAACACTTGAAAGTGACAATGTCGTCACTTAAAATAAAATATGAATAGTGAGCATATTACATAATAACTTATGGCTCTTTTCGTAAAACTTTGTTGTTTTTTTCATTAAAAAATATACAGAATGATGAGTTTTATGAGAGCTCAGTAATTGTAAAAGTAGCAAAGGTCCAACTATACGTGCCTATATCTTAGAACGAAAAGCAACAATTATTGTGAAAACAGTTTAAATGATAATCTACTAATTAGGGGGAAGACAGAGTGGAAACATTTAAAAAGCCAGATGTAGAACAATTTTTACGAGCATATAAAATACAAGATTTTGTAGTAAGTAGTGATGAAAGTCAGCTTATTTTCAGTACGAATATTAGTGGTAAATTTAATTTGTGGGCAATGGATTTACCAAATGAATTTCCATATCCACTTACATTTAATGATCAAAGCTGCCATGGACTTCAGTATGATAAGAGTGGAAAATTTGTAATCGCAGCATTTGATCATGAAGGGGATGAAAACGCTCAATTCTATATGATTCCTCCACACGGTGGCGAATTACAGCCAGTTAGAACCTCAGAAGGCAATCGTCACATTTCACCGATTTTATCAGATGATGGCAAACGTTTATACTATACATCTTCAAAAGATGAACCGACTTTCCTAAAGAGTTATTGCTATCACCTCGATTCAGGGAAAGAACAAGTCATTCATGATGGGGAAGGCGCGGCTACATTTTTACTAGATATTAGCCCTAGTGAAGAGAGCTTTATTATTAGTAAGTTTTTCTCTAACACTCACAAGCTATCCTATGTAAAAGTAAATGAGGAGATCATTTCCTTAACACCAGAAACGAATGAGCAGCACACTGTAACAGATGCTATATATGTTTCAGAGACAGAAATTTTTCTAATAACTGATTATGGTGAGGATTTTTCATATATTGCTAAATTTAATATTGAAACTAAAGAGTTTAACAAACTAGTTTCAGTACCTGGTGCAGGGTTCAAAATGATTAAATATGATAAACAACATAAACAACTGTACGCTGTTAGCGAAAAGGGTGTTGAAGATCTTCTATATCGATACGAAATAGATTCGAAGAAATTAGAAGAGGTAGAGAGTCCAGTAGGAGAGGTTCAAAAGTTAACTGTTACAGAAAGTGGTCATTTATATTTATTAGGCACTTCTGCTACAAAGCCAGCAAATATTTATAAAAAAGAAAGTAACTCACATTCATGGAAGCAACTAACAAACAATCGTGTGCTCGGTGTAGATGAGAAACAGTTAGTCGATCCCGAGGTAATTAAGTATGAGTCGTTTGATGGACTCGAAATAGAAGCACTCTTCTTTAAAGCAACAGCTGCACATAGCAATGGTCATGTTATTTTTTGGCCACACGGTGGACCTCAATATGGCGAACGAAAATTCTTTAGAGGTGTGTTTCAATATTTAATTAATGAAGGATTTAGTATTTTTGCACCTAATTTCCGAGGCTCTACTGGATATGGGTTGAAGTTTACAAAAATGGTTGAAGGTGATTGGGGACATGGTCCACGCCTTGATAATATTGAAGGGTTAGAATACCTAATTAAAAATGGCTATGCAGATCGAGATAAGATTTTTCTAATAGGTGGAAGCTATGGTGGCTACATGTCATTATTGCTACATGGAAGGCATCCGGAATATTTTAAAGCTGTAGTTGATATTTTTGGTCCTAGTGATTTGTTTTCGTTTATTAATTCTGTACCAGATTTCTGGAAACCAAGTATGGATCAATGGGTCGGAAACCCGGAAAGAGACAAAGAAAAGTTAATTGAATTTTCTCCGATTACATATTTAGATAATATGACCAAACCAATGCTTGTTATTCAGGGAGCGAACGACCCACGTGTTGTAAAAGCAGAATCTGATCAAATCGTAGCAGCACTACAAGAAAAAGGTCGAGATGTTGAATATATGGTGTTAGAAGACGAGGGACATGGATTTTCAAAGCTGGAGAATGAGTTAAAGGTTTATAGAACTGTATCAGCATTCCTTGAAAAATATATGTAATGTGATTAAATAACTATGGGGCTGTCAAACTAGTCAATATTTGACTTTTTGACGCTCCTTTTAAATGTACAATTAGTATTTCATTTTCACTTTTAGTTTCATTCAATTTTTTTAGACAATCATTATTTATATTTTGTTCATGAATATAAACTGGGAAAGGTTCATAGTTCAAAGGAGTGTCCATATGCCCTTGTATAACAAACTTGTTCGTGATTACATACCTCAAATTATTGAAGAATCAGGAAAGAAATATCGAATAAAACATTTATCAGAAGAAGAATATACGGAAGAATTAAAGAAAAAACTGATAGAAGAAATGCAGGAGTATCTTGATGCTAAAGATCATGAATCTGCTATAGAAGAGTTAGCTGATGTACTTGAACTCATACATGCATTAGCAAAAGTTCATCATGTAACCATTGAGAAAGTTGAGGAAAGGCGAGATTTAAAGAACCAAAATAGAGGTGGCTATAAAGATAAAGTGTTTCTCATTGATGTGGAGGATCATTAAGTGAATGTGAAACATCTTCATTTCAAATCATCTTGTAGAAGCAAGTTTCTAAAATGAAACAAGTATGTTTACCCCGCCCTATAATTAGGACGGGGTAATTATACGTCAGATTAAAATCATTTGCTTATCTTTCAAATACTTCTTAGTAGACTAAAAAAGAGAGACATGATTAGTTACCTGATACTACATCGATAGGTATTTTTTGGCCATTACTAAAAAACCGAATGTATTCATAATCCTTATCTTTATTTATCTTAAACAATACATGATTATTTAAGGTCTTATTAGTGTAATCGTCAGTTTCATCTTTGTTAAACCGAACGTTTATTGTATCATCAGTAGCTTCTACATTAAAATTCGTATAGTAAGTAGCTGGATCTCCTTGTATTACATTTCTTCCGTTTAAAAGCACATAAAGTGCTTTTTTGCCATCAAAAAAAAGATAAACCCCATTTTCGCTCTCCACCGATTCGAAAAATTCCCTAACATCTTTATCAACATGGTTCATAGTTGTTTCTGAAAAAGTTAAACCTGAATTGCATCCTACTAAAAATAAAACAAGTGTAAATAGCGATAACAGCTTTTTCACAAATAACCCCCTCATACTTCATGTCTATATTTTACATTATATGAATGGTGTGATTGTACTAATTTTTGGTTAACTTATTAGATATTAAAATTTCTTATCTCTTTTTAAAAAAGTTGCTTCTTATATAGCCCATGTGGAAAATATAGAATTGTTTGTATACATAGGAGGTAGGGATGATGTATTCCTAATTGAGAAGATGCAATGGGTTGTTGTCAATGTGATAATATTTTATTATATAAAACAAACTATACAAAAATGAGGTGATCATATGGCAAATATAAAATATGAAGTAATAGATAGATTTGGAGTTCTTTCTGAGTCAGCGAAAGGTTGGACAAAAGAGCTTAGAAGTATTAGCTGGAACGATAGAGATCCGAAATTTGATATTAGAGAGTGGTCTCCTGATGGCGAAAAAATGGGTAAAGGTATCACAGTTACGAAAGATGAATTGATTAAGCTCAGAGACATGTTAAATACGATGGAGCTGTAAGTCACAACGTTTCTTTTGATTTTTTATTCAAGTCTATCGTTAAAATCATTTTTCATGTAGCGGTATTCTTCATAATATCTATTTATGCTATAAGAATGAAGAAGAGATTACATGCATTCTTTTATTTCTATCAGCATGATCACGTTAAGAGCTTCAATTATACTTAAGTGTCTTATAGTAAGAGAAGCTTACTACTATTTGGAGCTTTGATAAGGTCTTCAATGTGTTGAAATTCCTTGAGGCTGACTTTTTGTGTCAGCCTCTTAGTTATGCGACATTTTGTCACATAACTGAGTATTAAGGAATCATTCCGTATTTAATAATGGAGACGAGGATGTTAAATTTAGCAAATATTAATGATTATAAAAGGGTCTCTTGTAACTATTATTAGGTGGTTTTATACGTTGAAACAGATACCAAGCGCTTGATTTATACTTATTAGTATGACAAGAAACAATTAATGCGAAAACAGCCTGTTTATTTTACTCTTTTTGGGAAAACATGAATAACATTTAAGGCGTCCTTTCATAAACTATAACTAAACCTATACATGCTATAATCGCAGTATACAAACAATATTTTGATTGAAGGTGATGTGATGTTCTCAAATGAAGAACGAGATGCTGTTTACAAGGTCATCGGCAGAAGAAGAGATATTCGATCCTTTTTATCTGATCCATTACCAGTAGATGCTATTCAACGAATTCTTCAGGCAGGGCATAGCGGTCCATCAGTTGGATTTATGCAGCCATGGAATTTCATTTTAATAACTACAGACGATGTGAAAGAACAGTTAGCTTGGGCAGCGGATAAGGAACGTAAAGCATTGGCCATTCATTATGAAGGGGAGAGGAAGAACAACTTTTTAGATTTAAAAGTTGAAGGTTTAAAGCAAGCGCCACTAACGATTTGTGTTACATGTGACCCGACACGCGGTGGTTCACATGTACTCGGGAGAAATTCGATACCTGAAACTGATATTATGTCTGTTTCTTGTGCCATCCAAAATATGTGGTTAGCCTCTTGTGTCGAAGGAATTGCACTAGGTTGGGTAAGTTTTTACAAAAAGAATGATGTTAGAGACATATTAAATATTCCTCCACATATCGACCCAGTTGCACTTCTATCACTTGGTTATACAGATAATTACCCTAAAGCTCCTTTGCTAGAAATCCATAACTGGGAAAAGCGTCAAGATCTACAAAAGTTAATCTACTATGAAACATGGGGAGCTAAAGGGGAGTTGCATGAAGAAGTTTAGTTACCTTGAATTGCTGTTAACTAAAAATGAGATAGTGTAAAGTACTATGCTCGGCATCCATAGTTCAACTTGTTCTCATTAACACAAATAGATGTATATGTAGATAAACCGCTTGCTACAACGTGTGAGCAAGCGGAAGAGCTTGTTTAATATGGATAATAGATGAAAGATCTGAATAAATAGGAAGTTGACCCGTAAATCATTGAAATTGACCTGAAAAACGAGTGAATAGACCCGTAAATCATTGAAATTGACCCGAAAAAGGAGTGAATAGACCCGTAAATTATTGAAATTGACCCGAAAAAGGAGTGAAAAGACCCGTAAATTATTGAAATTGACCCGAAAAACGAGTGAAAAGACCCGTAAATCATTGAAATTGACCTGAAAAACGAGTGAATAGACCCGTAAATCAGTGAAATTGACCCGAAAAACGAGTGAATAGACCCGTAAATTATTGAAATTGACCTAGAAAATAGTAAGGACAAACTCTTATTTATTTTTGCCTATAGAAAATCCACTAAATAGACGTCCTCCAGAGGGCAGTAACACGCTTTCTACCAATGTAATGATTTTTTCTTTATTATTCGTTTGATAGAACAAATCAAACGCTTCGACATATTCCTTCGTAAACGACTTATCAAAATGATTTAAAGAGCGAACAATCCATTTAGACGTACCGGTCCATTGCCTATTCGTTCTTAGTACAAACTCGTGAACCAGTTCAGCCAACGTGTTGGCAATAAAGATAGCTTCGAACCTATCAGTGCAGCCAATAAAATCATCAAGGGCATCAGTAATGAAATATCGTTTCATAGTAATAGTCTCTTCGGACCACTGCTCTGGTCCTTTGCTTAATATTTCATTAGCCTCTTGTTTGATTAGACCTATGATGTCGGAGTCTTTTATGACAATCCCTTCGGAAACCATTCTTTGTAAAGATGGTCTTGCCCTTTTATAATCACTATTAAAAAATTGCTTATAGGAAGATAAATTATGAACAAAAACCTCAATAGGCCAATCTAAATAAATGAGTGATTCTCGATATGAACGATCGACATGTTTGTCAAAAATTACGATATCAAGGTCAGATGTCTCTGTCCCCTCACCTCTTATGACACTTCCTGCGAGTATAGCTGCATGACAATTTGGAAAATGACAGTGTATAAATTTTCTTGCAGCTTCGATAGGACTTAATCTACTAGCTAAAGCTTTGCCAAGTTCACTACTTGTTCCTGCATCACCATAATTAATACTCCCAGTGTTGTTAATATCATCCATAATATTCCTCCGAAGTATATTCTATTTTTTTCATTTAATTATATAATATAAATTGGTAATTTATATAAGCTCTTTTAGTAAACTGATGCTACTGTTATCCAATTAATACCAAGTATAGTGGTTTTACATGGTTAGTCATTGTTGTTCAGAAGGAAAGATATCAGGAACTCTATTTGTGTACGTTTTTGGCTCTTAGTATGAAAAGCTACAATTAATGCGAAAACAGCCTTTATATATCATTTAAAAAATAAGACGAGGTATAAAATGGAGCCCTATAAACTATTAAATCAAATCATAGATACATATCAGCGTATATTAGATAATAATCTAGTAGGTATATATTTACATGGTTCACTGGCGATGAATTGCTATAATGATTCGAGTGATATAGATTTTGTTGTTGTCGTAAAACAACCAATCGATTTTAGTACAAAAAAAGAACTCATTCATGCCATTATTCAATTAGAAAATGTTCCTCCTAAGGGAGTGGAAATGAGTGTCATTCTGGAGAGGTTTGCACATGAAATCGTACATCCAACACCGTTTGAGTTGCACTATTCAAATTTTCATAAGGAAAGATACTTATCAGACAATAATTATATATGCGGAGGGTATACAGATCCTGAATTAGCGGCCCATTTGACTATTATTTTTCATAGAGGTAAGTGCTTATATGGAAAAGAAATTGATGAAGTTTTTACAGACGTACCAAGAGATATTTATATTGATGCTATTTGGTACGATATTAAAAATGCCAAAAATGAAATTGTGGATGATGCAGTCTACTTCACTTTAAACTTGTGTCGGGTACTTTATTATGTAACAGAAGGTGTTATTTGTTCAAAACTTGAAGGTGGATATTGGGGTCAGGAAAACTTACCCCAACGATATCGAAAAATAATCGGTGATGCTGTAAAAGTGTATATTGGTCAATTAGGAGAAATGAATATTACAGACGTTAGATTATTAAGTTTTGCAGAATATATGTTACATGAGATAAGAAAAAACATCATGCCTATTAAGTAGGGTGCTTGAAATCTAACGCTTTCAAACAGTACATTTATTAGGAGCGTGATCAGGTGACATTTACCTTTAATTTTTATAAGAATGTTCCTAGGCTTATTTTTAGACTCATTGCATAGGTAGACGAAAGACGAAAATAGTCTTGCGAAAAAAGAAGGATGATTTAGAATATTAACTCTTTATGAATCCCAACATTTACATTTAAAACAATACTGAATACCTATATAAATCCTGTTATAATGAAATAGAAGCAAAAGTAAGAAGTCATACATCAGACTTCTTAGGCTATATTTTTTTGCTTTCAATGTAAACGTATTCAATATAACATAGTTGAGAGAGGAGAATGCAAGTGTCTAAGCTTACTAGAAAGCGAACAAGCTTCGTATTGGTGGCTTTATTAGTGTTCAACTTATTTAACGTTGGACTTGTGAGTCAATCGTTTGCAGCAGAAACTTTTGTTGAAACTTTTGACAACTCTAATGCAACAGGAAGTTATGGAACAGACTCATTTGTTGGAAACGATGGGGTGACTTGGTCATATGTTGCTTCACGTGATGAAGGTGATTATCCAATTGATGGTAATGGATTAATGTTACGTCGTTCAAGCGACAATAGTAGTATTAATTCTAGCCCAATTTCAGACGGTATTAGCTCTTTTTCAGTAGATCTAAAGAAAGGTTTCACTGGAATTGGTAACCGACAAGTAGAGTTATTTATAAATGGTGAATCAAAAGGTTTATCAGAAGCATTTGATGACACTGATATTCATACTTTTTCAGTAGATGAGTTAAATATTGCTGGAGAGGTAGAAATTCAGTTAGTAAATGTAACAGGCAAACAAATCGTTATCGATAACATTACTTGGACAAGCTTTGATGGAGAAGTTACACAAGCTTCAAAAGTTAAGGCTTCTGTTAACTCGGGGGAAGTAGACGCTGGAACAGAAGTTACATTGTCAACTTCAACTGATGGTGCAGACATTTTTTATACAACTGATGATACAGTACCAACGGCAGAAAGCACATTATATGATGCACCAATCGCAATCAATGAAGATGTAACGATTCAAGCGATTGCAGTAAAAGAAGGATTGGATGCAAGTAATGTAGCTTCATTCTCATATACTGTAAAAGCACCACTTGAAGTGCAACCTATCGCAGATACACGCGCACTTGAAGTAGGTAGTGAAGCGAAAATTGAAGGAGTTGTCACTGCTTCGTTTGTGACAGGTGGAAAGACAAATCTTTTCGTACAAGATGATTCAGCTGGAATCGTCGTTCGTGGTGATATTGCAGCGAATATTGGTGACCGTATTTCAGCAGAAGGTACAATGAATCAATATTATGATATGGCTCAATTAGAAGTAGATACTATTGACGTAATCGTCAATAATGAAGGTGTACCAGCACCACAAATTATATCGTCAGCTGATTTAACTAGCACTACAGGTGAAGCTGTTGAAGCTGAATTAGTAAAAGTTGAAAATGTAACAATTACTGAAGTAGATAGTAATGGAAACTTCACTGGTGTAGATGTAAATGGTGAGTTCAAACTACGTCCACAAGATCGTAGTCTACTAGAAGTAGGTAAAACGTATGATTATATCACTGGAGTAATTGATTATAATTTTAGTGAATATAAGCTTACACCACGATCTGCAATAGATGTGGTTGAAGATATCTTCTCGGTATTTGCAAACCCAGCATCTGGTACAATTGAAATCGGATCAACAGTTGAATTAACAACTTTAGTAGAAGGTGGAGTCATCTACTACACAGTAGACGGCACAGATCCATCAACTGCAAGTGAAGTATATAGTGAGGCTATAGAAGTTACAGAAGATGTAACAATTAAAGCGGTTGTTGTTAAAGACGGAGAAACAAGTGATGTTGCTGTGTTCGATTACCAAGCAATTTTACCGCTTGATTCCCTTAATATTCATGATATTCAAGGTGTAGGACATGTTTCCTTATATGATGGGGAAATTGTTAAAAATGTAAAAGGTATCGTTACACACTTAGATGGATCAAATGGTTTCTTCATGGAGTCAGTAGAAGCTGATGACGACATTCGTACATCAGAAGGAATCTATGTCTACTTCAAAAATTCTGGTGTGAAAGTCGGCGACCTTGTATCTATTACAGGTGAGGTAGAAGAGTTTAAACCGCGTGGTTATGATGACGCAAAAGATTTATTAACGACAGAAATTAAAGGATCTACAGTAACAGTTGAAGCATCTAATCAACCATTACCAGCACCTGTTGTAATCGGAGATGACCGTATCCAACCGACCAAGGTGATTGATAATGATGCATTTGCTGAATTTGACCCTGAAGAAGATGGCATTGATTTCTACGAAAGCTTAGAAGGAATGCGTATCGTATTAGATGGTGCGACAGTTGTCGGACATCCTAAATACGAAGAAGTTCCAGTTGTAGTAGACAGTGCAGTTGACTCATATCGATCTGAAGCTGGTGGTGTAATCATTTCACCAGAAGACTTCAATCCAGAGCGTTTGTTAGTGAAGCTTGGCAAAGATATGGATCTCAAAACAGGTGATCAATTTGATGGACCAATAACTGGTGTTCTAAGCTATGATTACAGTAACTTTAAGCTAGTATTAACTGAAGATCTACCAGAAGTAATTGACGGTGGACTAGAAAGAGAAATTACGAACATTGAAAAAGCAGAAGATAAATTAACAGTAGCTTCATACAATGTCGAAAACTTCTCTGCTGAAACTGATCAAGAGAAAATAGACAAAATAGCTCATTCAATTATTGAAAACTTAAAAACTCCTGACATTGTAGGATTAATAGAAGTACAAGACAATGATGGACCAACTGATAGCGGTACAACTGACGCTAGTTTAACATATGAAGCGTTAATTGCAGCAATTGAAGCAGCTGGTGGACCGACTTATAAGTACACAGATATCGCACCAGAAGACAAGATGGATGGTGGACAACCAGGTGGTAATATCCGTGTGGGATATATTTATAACCCAGAGCGTGTAAGTCTAGTTGATAAACCAGCTGGTGATGCAACAACTGCTGTAGGATACGATGAAAATGGCTTAACAATGAACCCTGGACGCATCGACCCTACAAATGAAGCATTTAGTAACTCTCGTAAATCACTTGCAGCTGAATTTGAGTTCAACGGTGAAAGAGTCGTTGTTATAGCGAATCACTTAAATTCAAAACGTGGTGACGGAGCGTTATATGGTAGTGAACAACCTGTTGTTTTAGGTAGTGAGCCTAGTCGTGTTGACAAATCACAAGTATTAAACGACTTCATTGATGGTGCATTAGCAGTAAATCCAGATGCAAACTTTGTAGTACTTGGAGACATGAACGACTTTGAATTCTCAGCTCCATTACGTACGCTAGAAGGTGACGTATTAACAAACATGATTGAAGAGTTACCTAAGGAAGAACGTTACACATATATTTATGAAGGTAACTCACAAGTGTTAGACCACATTTTAGTATCAAACAATGTAGCAGCTAATACTGAAGTAGACATTGTTAACATTAATACAGACTTTACAGAAGCGTCAGGTGCAGCGAGTGATCATGACCCTATATTAGTTCAAATAGGATTTGCTGTTGATCCAATCGAAGAATTAAACAGCTTAGTTGTTGACTTTAAAGATGGTAGCTTATCTGCTGAGGAGTTAGCTCAAATTCTAGCTGAATTGGTCTTAGCTGAGGAAGTTAGTGCAACTGATGTGAAGGCTACAATTACTGAAGTTATTTTAGCTGATGTTACTGATAAAAAGACAGTGAAACATGTTGAAACGTCTGCTGATCATATCGAGCGTGACTTAGCTAAAATGGTAACAGAAGTAAATAAGCATGGAATGTCCAAGTTCTCTAAGTATGTAGATAAAGTAGAAAATGAATTAGAGAAAATTTTAAAGAAACTGTAGTTAGATAAATGATATAACTGTTAAGAGGATGACCTTGAGTCATCCTCTTTTTGTAAGGCTCATTTTGTAAACATTGTTGTTGATTTTACTAAAAATGAAAATTGTAGTTGTAAGAGCTAAATTTGTAAATGTAGAAAAGGCACCATGAATGCTAAATGCAGCCGTGCTTATATCAAAGAACGAAAAGCAACAATCAAACATTTTTTGAGGAACAATTCATCGTACGAGACATTTATCGTCTCGTTTCATTTCAAACAATATAATAACGATTACTAGCATTAATCTGCTGTTTATGAAGCATGTTCATTCGTTGTTTCATGCTTTCTAACAATTCCTAATCTCGCGAATGCTATTCCGATAAAAGCAAATAATATGTATAAAAAGCTCATTCCAATTCCACCGATTTGTTGTCCAACAATGATACCGAGTGCCCCGAACATTTTGCCAATTTGAAAAATAAATCCATTAAATGCCATATAAGCACCTCGACGAGTATCGTCTACAATGTCTGCTAGAATCGATTGTCTAGTTGGAACAAACAATAGTTCACCGATAGACAATATAATAATTGCAATAAACAACAATAACACATCATTTGAAAAGGCGAGAATCGCGTATCCTGCACCAAATAATAGGCACCCGGTATACATTATGGGCTGTTCTGCTTTATTTTTTATTAATTTTGAAACAAATGAAGTAAACAATACGATGATTAACGTATTCCCCACGAATAATAAACTTAAGAGCTTTACTCCATCTAAGGAAAACTGTATATTTCCAAATAGAGACACAACTGTTGGAATAATTTCCCCTTCTAATCTTACTGCTATAAAATTGTTTCTTTGGTGCTCTAGTGATAATATTGCTATCCCACCAATGGTAAATAAGACAAATGGTATATCTTTTATCACAGTTTGATAGCTTAGCAGTAGTGGTTTTATTCCGTACGGTTTCAACGCTTCTACTGGTTTTTTTGAAGTATATGTTTCTTTAATAAGAGTAATTGTCATCGTTAAAGTGATGATAGAGATGATAAATAAGATTATTAGTAGCTCGAAAAAATGAGTTATAAAAAGCCAACCTCCAACCAGTAATCCGAGCATTATTGATAAATTGACAGCCCAGTAGTTGATCGAATACATTAAAGTACGAGTTTCTTTCGTACTTACATCGATCAGCATCGCTTCAGCTGCTGGATTTATAAGACCTGAAGCCACACCCATAATAATGACCATTAAAAATGTAGCCCAGGGTGATGTGAAAATGGGGGAATTTACTGTGATCATACCTAGAAAAGCGAATACTTTCAAACATTCACCAATGACCATCATTTTTTTTCTACCAATTGTATCAGCAAAATAGCCTCCATATAAACTAGAGAAAAATTGAATAACGACTTGAGTTAATATAAAGAATCCTGCATAAGTAGCGTTTAACTCTCTCGTATAATAGATTGCCATAAATGGGAAAATCATTGAAGCGATCACGCGACTCAAAAACGACGTATATATTCTAATACGAATATTGGGATGTAACTCTTTCAACATGAGATTTTCCTCCTTCCCAATAATTATCCTTTGTTCGACAAGTGATAAAAAGGGTATATTGTAATATATACAGAAAATAAATTCTGGTAGTGATTATATGAAAAATTACCCATATATTAATCATGTCATATTTTCTATATCAAAAAAACAATAATTTACAAAGTAAAAATTATGGATAAAAAAGTAATCTAACATATGATTGTTATATATTTATCATACAAAGAGAGGTTGGAAAGTGATGATTAACAAGACAGCTATCGTTACTGGATCTTCAAGCGGGTTTGGATATGTAACGGTTATCGAGCTAGCAAAGGCCGGTTTTCATGTAGTCGCAACTATGAGGGACCTTACAAAATCAGCACAACTTGAACAGGAATTAAATAGTCACAACTTACTCGAACAAGTAGATATAGAATATGTTGATGTAACGAGTCAGGAATCTATTAATAAGTTAGTAGAAAAATGCTCAAAGTATAACAGTGTAGATTTACTCGTCAATAATGCAGGTTTTGCAGTGGGAGGCTTTGCTGAGGAAGTTACGATTGATGAGTACCGTAAGCAATTTGAAACGAATGTATTTGGCTTGATGGCAATGACTCAGGCAGTTCTACCTATAATGAGGAAACAGAGAAGCGGTCGGATTATTAATATGAGTAGTGTTTCAGGTTTGATAGGATTTCCTTCTATATCTGCTTACGTATCTTCAAAGTTTGCAGTTGAAGGCTATAGTGAATCGCTACGCATAGAATGTAAGCCATTCGGAATTGATATTGTGTTGATTGAACCAGGTTCATACGCCACAAATGTGTGGAAGGAGGGAAGATCCAATTCTACAGGGATAGGGAATGAGGACTCTCCTTATGCAACACATTTAGCAAAAATTGAAGAAAGGCTAGCAAAGGAAGAAAAAAACTTGGGGTATCCCTTAGATGTGGCAAAGTTGGTTGTATCTGTTGCAAATAAACACAATCCAAAGCTTCGTTATAAAATTGGTAAAGGTATAAAAATGAACGTGTTCATGAAGCATTTAATACCATGGAACATATGGGAAAAGATTATTTTACGGTTATTATATAAGTAGAATGTTAGAAATCTACTAGTAAGTTTGTCGCTAAGATTATAAGAATGATTGTTAAAAGGGTTAAGGGGTCAGACCCCCTAAAATCGTAAAAGAGACTATCAGCTCTGTTCGAAATAATAGATTTGGTAAGTCTGACCCTATTGGCTAATTTTTTCTTTTATAAAGAATGTATCTTCAACGTAGTTATTATTAATCCTTGCTTATTTGTTTTTTTCTTCGCCATTCCCGCATTAAGTCATAAAAATGCCAAAGGGATAGATCCTTTAGGAAATCTGGATTGTGCATACAAGTTCACCTCTTAATTTGAAATATGTTTTTAGTTACACGTTGATCATGGCTATTTTTTGCTTTTACGAAAAATGAGCCTTGTTAATAAAACCGAAATATTATTAACCTACTTAATCGAATAATGTGCTTTTTCATCTTAATCATCACCTTTCTAGATAAAATAAAAAAAAGACCGTTATGGTCTTTTTAATTTATATAAATACTTAGTTTGGGAGTACCTCAAAATTATTCTTAAAGAGAGGCACAACAAAAAAGTATTTAACACTATTGTAGAAAAATATGGTTAGCTTGAATATAAAGCGCCATATTTATTCTAGCATCATAAAAAAACCATAGAGAGGCTCTCTATGGTTTTACATGCATAATAAATTTGTTTTATTAAAGTATAGAATCCAATAGAGGCCGGTTATTACATATTAAGTTCGTTGAGTTAATTGTTTCGTTTATCATGTGTAGACCTCCTTAGTATTTCTATCATTATCCAGTATATAATATATTTGGAAGGTAGTAAATAGCTATATTGCAAATATTTATTAATAGTATATTTATTCTTTCATTAAAGACAATAGTCAATGTTGTATCATTATAAGTTAATTTGTTATTCCAAAAGCATCAGCGATGAGTTCATAGGAGCGTACTCGAGCATCAAAGTCATGCGTAATCGTTACAATCATTATTTCATCTGCATTGTAAGATTCTTTTAATGATTCTAGTTGTTCTTTTACTTGGATTGGGTTACCTACGATCATTCTCTTACGATTTTCTTTCATTCTCATGTAATCCAACTCAGTATAATTATATTCTTGCGCTTGTTGAATACTAGGAACCCCACGTTTACTCTCGCCTTTTTCTAACAATAGTGCTGCTAAATCAATACTTTTGTTTATTTTTTCTGCTTCTTCATTCGTTTCAGCACAAGTGACAAAGACAGCAACACTCGTATGAGGCTGTTGATTCACAGGAGACGGTTTAAAGTTCTCTTGATAATGACGAACGACACCTTGCCCACCATTACCATTAATAAAATGAGCGAATGTATATGAAGCGCCTAACTCGGCTGCCAATTTAGCACTGCCACCACTAGAACCTAACATCCAAAGTTCAGGTGCTGTTGAAATTTCAGGTGTTGCTATTAACCCAGGGTGTAGCTTATATTCTTCAACTTCGTGTAAATAACCGACTAATTCCTGGATTTGGTTTGGATATTGATTGAACTTCTTCGTATCTCCTCCTGTTAAGGCCATTGTTGAAAGTGAATGACCACCTGGAGCTCTACCTACTCCTAAATCTATACGGTTCGGATAAAGCGCTTCGAGCATGCGGAAATTTTCAGCTACCTTATATGAGCTATAATGTGGAAGCATGACCCCACCTGAACCTACACGAATTTTTGATGTTTTTGCAGCTATATGTGATATAAGCACTTCTGGTGTGGAACTTACAAGATTAGTAGAACTATGATGCTCAGCAACCCAATAACGATGATAGCCTAACTTTTCTGTTATTTGAGCGAGCTTCACTGTTTGATTGATCGCCTCGACAGGTGTCACACCTTCAGGTACGGGTGATTGATCTAACACACTTAATCGGACCATTTATCTCATTTCCTTTCATAATAGAATATTATAGTAATTTTATATTATTTACTTACTTAATGTAACTAACTGTTTCTTTATGATATAATGAAATAACGCATCTGTCAAAATATATAAGTCCTTCTAGTAACTTTCGTGTTATGATGACAAATTTAAAAATAGTATCATGAGTATTGGCATACATGTTTATTTTAGTGTTGTACAAAAAGAGACAATATATGTGAATGCAAAGCTTATTTCAAAAGGCTCTTTCGATAACCTTTACTGCTATTGTTACTTATAAGGTTGTCATCGTTTTCAGAAGAAAGCCGTCATGTATACTCTAGTTATGTACGAGGCAAGTCCTTAGTGCTAAAAACAACAATCAATGTGAAAAACAGACTTTCAAAAACATTGTTGCAGTATTCACAAAATCATATTAAATTACGGGCTTACGCGAGTGTCAGCGTTAAATAGATAAAAAGATGAGGAAAACACATAGTTGCAAACGTAGTTATTTCTTCGCAAGAAAAAATAATCAAGATGAAAAAAGTTACTTATATAAGCTCTTTTTGGGGGTGAATTGTTTGGAAAAATCAAAGTCATGTGCGAACTTCCAACACACATGTGATTTATTAGGAAAGAGGTGGACTCTTTTAATTATTCGTTCGTTATTGTCAGGCTCGAAGCGCTTTAAAGAGATGACAGATGACATTGATAACATTAGTCACCGTGTATTAGGAGAGCGCTTAAAAAATTTAGAGCAAGATAATTATGTCGTTAGGCATGTCTATCCTGAAACTCCAGTACGGATTGAATATGAGTTGACCGAAAAAGGTAAAGACTTAGCTGAAACGATTACAGCGTTGGAAAGATGGGCAGAGAAATGGACACATTAAATGGATAGTAAAAATGGCAATCTCTATCACTTAAATAATAGTGATAGAGATTTTGCGTTAATGGTCAACTTTCATTTGATTTTATGAAAGTTTGACTGTGGTATTAGCATGATGCTTTGCTTCCAAATCTACTTAAAAAAGTTTTTATTATTTCATCTTTTAAAGGCTTAAACTGTTCATTACTCTGACAAGGCTGGAAAAGTGCAGGCCATGTTAAAGCTCCTTCAACCATGGCATGAAAAATTTGAGCAGCCATGTATGGGTCAGGTACTTTCATACGTCCATCTGCACCTGCTGATGTTAACCATGCTACGAGATTATCGTGAGGGGGACCATATTTAGATTTTGTTTCCTTAAGTAGCTGATAATCTTGCATAAATACAGTAGTAAGGACTTTACACAATGCTAGTCGATTAGGGTCATTAACTAGAAAAAGTTCTGCATCAGCAAAGAGCTCAAGTTGTTCTTCAATCGTTTTATCAGGAGAATAGCTTATATTTTTTAATAATTCTTGTTCAGATAAAAACCTTTTGAACACTGCTTGGAATAGATCATCTTTATTTGAAAAATGATTATAAACTGTACGTTTTGAAACTCCTGCATGATTGGAAATACGATCCATAGAAGCCTTTTCGTATCCTTCTACTACAAAGGCTTTAATAGCCCCGTCCATAATAGCTTGACGTTTTTTTGATGTTTCCACAACTTTTTTGCTATCCATCGCTTCATACTCACTTTCTAAAAAATTTTACATAAACTACACCGTGTAGTGCAAAATAGGTATTGACTAAATGTAAACTACACCGTATAGTATACACTAAAGATGAATAAAATTCAATAATAACCAAAATTTGTTAAACCTTAATAAATAACATGAAGGAGGAAACTGATGAAAGCTATTGTTTTCACTAAATACGGGTCACCTGATGTTCTTCAATACAAAGAAGTAGTAAAGCCGATTCCTAAGGAAGAAGAAGTTCTTGTAAAAGTGTATGCAGCTGCTGCTAATCCACTTGATTGGCGTTTTATGAGAGCGAAGCCATTTTTAGCTCGTATAGAAAATGGTCTCTTTAAACCTAAAAACATGCGGCTTGGTGCAGATATTGCTGGAAAAGTTGTTGAGGTTGGTAGCAATGTAACACATTTTAAGATAGGTGATGAAGTATTTGGGGAGAAGTTTGAAACAGGCTTGGGAGGTTTTGCAGAATATGTATCAGTCCCTGAAGGTGCATTGGCTATGAAGCCTGCTAACATATCTTTTGTAGAAGCAGCTGCTGTTCCAATTGCTGCCCTTACTGCATTGCAAGGCTTGCGCAATGAAGGGAAAATTCAACCAGGGCAGAAAGTGTTGGTTAATGGTGCATCAGGAGGCTTGGGGACATTTGCAGTACAGATATCGAAAGCAATCGGAGCAGAGGTAACTGGCGTGTGTAGCTCAAAAAATGCGGATTTGGTACGTTCTATTGGTGCAGATAGTGTGATTGATTACATGAATGAAGATTTTACGAATAATGGAATTGGATATGATCTTATTTTTGATGCTGTAGGAAATCGTTCTGTTTCAGATTTAGAAAGGGCGTTAAGAACGAATGGGACTTGTGCTATAGCAGGATTTACAAATATCGCTCGTTTAATTGAAATTAACGTCAATGGAAGACGGGTTTCTCGAACTGGCAGGAAAACTATCGGAATGATGAAAACGGTTCATACGAACAAAGAAGATTTGCTTTATTTGAAGGAGCTACTTGAATCTAAGAAAGTCGTACCAGTCATTGATAAATGTTTTCCGTTAAATGAAGCAGCTGAAGCGCTTAAGTATCTTGAGACTGGGCGTGCTAGAGGAAAAGTGATTATAACTGTAGTTTAACTACACTAGCTAGGTGAGGTGATTTAATTATCGTTCTACAAATAATAGTTTTGTATTGATGTATAAAACAGCAAAGCTCTTTTCGTAAACTTGGTTCACAAAAAAATTGAGGCAATTAAATATGCTTTATATAATTTTTTAGTCTTTTTTATCAGAAAGGAAGTTACGATCGTTAGTTAATTCATGTTTAGCTCTAAGTATGAAAAGCATCAATAAATACAATAACAGCATGTAGAATTAGATCGTTAAGAAAGGAGAATGAGAGTGCTTACAGAGAAAAAAGTAATTGATCTTGATAGAAAAACAACACTTTCAGCATTGTGGATATTTGTATTGTTAAATGTCATTTTTCGGGATATACATGAATTATTTAGACCTGGGCTTCTACAGGAAATGATGATGGGAAATGTGAATGGAACGATAATTACCGAAGAGCTTTTATTGGTATTTGGAATACTGTTAGAGATTCCAATTGCTATGGTAATTCTCTCTCGAATTTTACAGCACCGAATTAATCGCTTAATAAACATTATTGCTAGTTTCATTACAATGATTATGCTAATTATCTTTGGTGGTATAAATGATCTAGATGATATATTCTTTTTAATTATGGAAATAATAGCGTTAATCGCAATCATATGGTGTGCATGGCGTTGGCCTAGCTCTAGCCCTTCAAAGTAACCTGCTTTATTTTTCCTTCTAACAATATCACCACACTAAGATCCTTTCACTATCATTATGAATTCATCCTACTCGTATTAATCAATCTATGTTGCAAATAATTAAAACGTTACAAAATGCTCCAACGCTTGTTTGAGGTCAACAAGACGCTGGAGCATTTTGTATTTGCACTTATTTAGTCATTCGTCACTATCTTGTTGTAGTGATAGACCAAGACGTTACATTCCTAATACTTTTTGGATACGTTCAATCGCCCAGTCAAGCTCATCTTGTTTAATAACAAGTGGTGGAGCGAATCTGATAACATTTTCATGTGTTTCTTTACATAGCAAACCTTCTGCTTTAAGTGTTTCACAATATTTACGTGCTGGTTCATGTAACTCTACGCCAATAAATAACCCTCTGCCACGTATTTCTTTTATCATTGGATTATTAATTTCTTTTAGCTTATCTGTGAAGTAATTTCCAAGCTCTAATGATCTTTCTGCAAGCTTTTCATCCTCTAATACTTCTAAAGATGCAAGTGATACCGCACACGCAAGTGGGTTGCCACCAAATGTTGATCCGTGAGAACCAGGGTTAAATACATTAAGAATGTCTTTATTTGCAACTACACAAGAGATTGGGAACACACCACCACCTAGTGCTTTTCCGAGAATCCACATATCTGGTTCTACGTTTTCCCATTCAGTAGCAAACATTTTTCCTGTGCGTGCTAAGCCTGCTTGAATTTCATCAGCAATAAATAATACATTCTGTTCTTTACATAGATCATATGCTTCTTTTAAGAATCCATCTGGAGGAAAAACGATACCAGCTTCGCCTTGAATTGGTTCGAGTAGAAAGCCTGCAGTATTTGGAGTAATCGCTGCTTTCAATGCATCTAAGTCGCCATATGGTATTAGCTTAATACCTGGAAGCATTGGACCGAAGCCACGTTTATATTCAGCTTCAGAAGATAGTGAAACGGCTGTCATTGTTCGCCCGTGAAAGTTTCCTTCACAAGCAATAATTTCAGCTTGATCTTGTGCAATACCTTTAACGTCATAACCCCAACGACGTACGGCCTTAATTGCCGTTTCAACTGCTTCGGCACCTGTATTCATAGGTAAAGCCATTTCTTTACCTGTCAATTCACAAATTTTTTCATACCAAGGGCCTAGTTGATCGTTATGAAAAGCGCGTGAGGTTAATGTTACTTGATCAGCTTGATCTTTCAATGCTTGAATTATTTTTGGATGACGGTGCCCTTGGTTAACTGCAGAATAGGCACTTAACATATCCATATATTTATTACCTTCTGGATCTTCAACCCAAACACCTTCTGCTTTTGAAATAACGATAGGTAGTGGATGGTAGTTGTGAGCTCCGTACTTCTCAGTTTGTTCAATGATGCGATTTGAAGTTGTATTGTTCATCAAATTCTCTCCTTCTTTTACTTAAAAATAGTGTAGTAATATGCATTGCAATTTCCATGCCAACAAAAGGCTTTTCTTACACTATTGTTTCCCAATTTAAACTGTAATAAGTGGTTTTATATGGTATTACTTGTTTTACTGAAGAAAAAACGCCACAAAGTCTAGGTATGTATATGTTCATTTCATAGTCGAGAACAACAGTCAATGGGAAATAGACTTGTATCATTAGTATTTATCAAATATAAATATGTATTTATGCAAAAAAAATTTGCGTCATGTTATTACATTGTATGATTGGTGCATAATTATATTGCGGCTGTCATGTTGTTCATCTACAATATTATTGTGGTGATGAAGATGAATAACAAAGAACATGAAAATAAGCTTCTGTTTATATTTGATCAACTTGTAGATGAAATTGATGTCGGTGTACATGTGATAGATCAGCATGGACGAACGATAATATACAATAAAAAAATGGCACAAATAGAAGGCATGGAACGTGAAGATGTGTTACACAAAAATTTATTAGAAAGCTATACATTTCAGGATCAACAATCAAGCACACTCATACAAGCGCTCCAACATTTGCATATAACAAGGAATGTAAAACAAACATATTTTAACCTACTAGGAAAAGAAATTACAACTATAAATGATACTTTTCCAATTAGCGATAGCAAAAAACAAATGATTGGTGCGATGGAAATTGCTAAAGATGTAACTAAACTTGAGAGACTTATACGCGAAAATATGCAGAAAAAAGGAAATGCAACTTTTACATTTGAACATATTTTAAGTGATAGTCAAGTAATGAAGGAACTAATTGAGACTAGTAAGCGAGCAACACGAACATCGTCATCCGTGCTCATTGTCGGTGAGACTGGAACAGGAAAAGAATTATTTGCTCAAAGCATTCATAACGGTAGTTCTCGATCTGCAAAACCCTTTATATCACAGAATTGCGCTGCACTTCCTGATCATCTTATTGAAGGGCTATTATTTGGTACGAAGAAGGGTGCCTTTACAGGAGCAATAGAGCGGCCAGGGTTATTTGAACAAGCGGAAGGCGGGACATTACTGCTTGATGAAATCAATTCTTTGAATCCTGTATTACAAGCTAAGCTGTTACGTGCACTTCAAGAAAAAAGTATACGTCGCATCGGAGACACGAAAGATACGCCAATCGATGTACGTATTATAGCAACAATGAATGAAGATCCAATAGATGCAATTGCCGAAGGACGATTAAGAAAGGATTTATATTATCGCTTAAGTGTAGTCTCAGTATTTATTCCGCCATTACGTGATAGAAAAGAGGACATTAATCTGCTATTAAAAAGTTTTATTAACAAGTATAATAAACTGTTTGGGATGAGTGTTAAACAAATCGACGATCAAGTAATGAGATCTTTTTATGAATATGATTGGCCTGGAAATGTAAGAGAACTGGAACATATCGTAGAAGGTGCAATGAATTTTATTGAAGAGAATGAAGACATTACATTTGCACATTTACCAATTCAATTTAGAAATAAACCTCAGTTCAAGCAGCATACTATTCACGTTGCCTTAAATAAGGAGGAGTCATTGAAAACACTTGAAGAATATATGAATAATATGGAGGTTGAGTATATTACAAAAGCTCTTCAAGTTAATGATTATAATATATCTAATACTGCAAAAGCTCTTGGCATGAGTAGACAGAGCCTTCAATATCGACTGAGAAAATATCAAATTAACAGGGACTATTCGTGAACTTATCATTATTGTTAATACATTTGAGTAATTAGGTATGTTTTTCTAGACTTTGGATAGGTATTTTTCGAAAATTATGTTGCTTATAAAAGATTGTGTTTCTCTGCTAGTTTTTAGTATGAACACCAATATTAATGAAACAAGAATCGTTCCTCATTGATTTAGGTTTTCTTCATAAACTTTGTTGCTAAGAAGACTAAATACATGAAAAATGCTCGGTTTATAGTTATTTTTTTCTTAGTACGAAAAACAACAATCATGGTGAAAACAGCATTGATATACGAAACACAGCTAAGTGTTTTTTCTGTATAAGCAGATATTAGACCTTCCATGTAGCAAACAATTCCATTACAATTATAGTGTAAACTTTAAATGAGGGAGACTGGATGATAAATGGAATATATAGTTGGGTCGTTTAATCCATTTCTTATATTATTGTCGATTATACTAACTATATTAGCTACTTATACGGCTATAGATTTATTATTAATATATAAAAATGCAAAAAAAAATAAACGACGTATATTTATTAGTGGATCTATTTCTATGGCAATTGGCATTTGGATCGTTAATTTTTTAGGTATACTTGCTAGTGCTCCAAAAGGGATAAAGATATTTCATATACCTCTAGCGACTTTTTCTTTCATTCTAGCACTATTATTTACCGCAACTTCCTTTTCTTTAGTAACTAAGAAATCCACGAAATTTATACATATTTTCATATGTAGTTTAGTAATGACGATTGGTCTTGTCACTAGCCATATTATTGGTATTTCAGCTGTGTCTGATGTTGTCTATAATTTGTTGCTAGTTGCTTTATCAAGTATGATCGTATTAGGAACTTTTGTACTTACTTTTTGGATTTTGTTTCAGCTGCCAACACAGTCTGCAACTATTCGAACATGGATCACACCGATTTGCTCTTTTCTAATTACTTGTGCAATTGTACAAAATCATTTTATTTTAATTAGAGCCTCTAACCTCCAGTTTCACGGCGGGGGTGGATTGGAGCAAAGTGGGAATCAAGATGTCACAGCACTATTTGTTGTACTAGTATTTTCTATAATGATTTTTTCAGGACTATTGGCAAATAGCATTTCATTAAATAGAAGAGTAGCGTCTAAAGAGACATATGCAAAGGATATTACAACCGCATTAGATGAATCTTCAATTGTCGCTATTACTGATGCTAAAGGATCTATCACATACGTGAATGATAAATTTGTGCAAATATCCAAATATGAGGAGCATGAATTACTTGGACAGAACCATAGAATTTTGAATTCTAATTATCATTCATCTACGTTTTTCCGAGAGCTATGGCAAACGATTGGTCATGGTGATGTATGGAAAGGACAAATTAGAAATAGAGCAAAGGATGGAACCCATTATTGGGTAGATACAACGATTGTGCCATTACTTAATAGCAAAGGAAAACCTTATCAATATGTATCGATTAGAAATGATATTACGAGTAAAAAGCTGACAGAGCTTCAGTTGAAGGATAAATTAAAAGAAATAAGCGATATCAAATATGCTTTAGATCAATCAACAATTGTGGCAATTACTGATCGTCAAGGCTTTATTACTTATGCAAATGATGAATTTTGTAAGATTTCTAAATACGATAGAGAGGAGTTGCTCGGCAAGAATCATAGTTTGTTGAACTCTAGATACCATTCGGCTGATTTCTTTAAAAACATGTGGCAAACGATAGGGAATGGTGACATATGGAAAGGTGAAATTCGTAATAAAGCCAAGGATGGAACATTTTATTGGGTTTATACAACAATTGTACCTTTTACTAATGAGGATGGAAAACCGTATCAGTATTTAGCGATTAGAAATGACATCACAGATCAGAAAAAAACAGAAGAAATGCTCCATCGACAAGATAAATTAGCTGCGGTCGGTCAATTAGCAGCAGGTGTTGCTCATGAAATTCGAAATCCACTCACTTCAATGAAGGGGTATGCGGAATTTTTAAGAGAGGATGAAAATAATATTGAACGACAGGAATTCCTCGATATTATTCTTGATGAAATTGAACGAGTGAACTCTATTGTTGAGGACTTTATGGTACTTGCAAAACCTAATGCACCATTGTTAATAGTGAGGGATATTATACCAATGATAAATAATGTCTTATCATTGTTAGAATTTGAAGCTAAAAAAAGGAAAGTAAAACTTAAATTCGACTATAACGAGGAAGAAATAAAGGTCGCATGTGATGAAAATCGCTTAAAGCAAGTTTTCTTAAACTTTATTAAAAATGGTATAGAAGCGATGCCAAATGGTGGAGACCTTATTGTAAGAGCGGTCATTCTCGATGAGCATGTTCAAATTTCCATTCATGATACAGGTGTAGGCATTCCAGAAGAAAAGATGAAGAAGTTAGGTGAACCATTTTATACGACAAAACAAGATGGAAATGGGCTTGGGCTAATGGTTAGCTTTAAAATAATTGAAAGTCATTATGGTAAAGTTTTTATTGAAAGTGAAGAAAACAAAGGAACAACCTTTAATATTTTGTTGCCTAAAACGGCTTAGCATAGAAAAGAGGGCAGGAGAGTTCTGCCCTTTTTGTATGTGGTAATTTTCTAGGTTAAATGATAATGGTTATTTCTTCATGTTATCTGCAAAAATTCCCATTGATTTACACATGAATTTTGCTAAGCCTTCACCGTATTTGTCAATATTCTTTGTGAACCGATCATCATTAACATACAATTGCCCTAATCCTTTAAATGCCTCAGGAGAATAATTTCCTATCTTATTCAAAAGATCATACCATTCTTTAATTGCTTCTTGTGCTACTTGTGATTCAGGTGAACGATCTCGAAGTAATGCAAGCTTCATACACACTGAGTCCCACTCTTTGGAAAAATGCTCCCTTTCATCTTTAGACATATTTGTTATACCAGTGTTTACTGTATCTACAGCTTGATCTCCCCACCGTTTACGTGCTTCCTCCTCGTAGGGATTATGACTAAAATCAAAGCCTTCGAATTTTTCTTTATTCGTCATGTGAATTTCTCCTTTCATATGCTTGATTGTTTTATTAATCGTTGTAATCATGTTATCTAGTCGACGTCGCTTTTCTATTAACATTTGTTGGTGAAGTTCTAACGCTTCACGCCGGTTAAATGAAGGGCTATTAATAACCTCTTTAATTTTTTTTAAAGGGAAGCCAAGCTCTCTAAAAAAGAGGATTTGTTGTAATGTTTCAAGATTATCATCGGTATATAGCCGATAACCAGCTTCAGTCACTTTAGCTGGTTTTAGCAGTCCAATTTCATCATAATGGTGTAGTGTGCGCACACTTATACCTACCAAATCTGCAACTTCTTTAACTCTCTTTGACATGGTTATAACCTCCCTTCAACTTTTACTATAAAGTATAACGTAACGTTAGAGTCAATATGAAAAGGGAGTTTTTCATAAATTGTTGTTTTCGTACAAAAAATACCACGAATACCATAGCTTTTGTGGTATTTTTCTTATATAAAACGATGACTGTTACGAAAGTTTCTAGTTTAGGAGCAATAGCAACAAAGATTACGAAAAGGCCTAAAAAAGAGATATGAGAAGAAATAAGGATGGATGTAGAAAATTTTAAGGGATCTTTTACTTTTTTAAAACGATGGAGGTAAAATAGCTTACAACTTTGTTGGATTTTACAAATTTTCAGCGACAAACAAAGTTATATTACTATTTTATAGAAGGAAAGCTACTACGAAATAGTGGTGATTAAGTATTTTTTCTTATACCAGATCAACCTTCGATCAGAAAATAAAAAAGACCGCAAGTTGTTAACTTAACGGTCTTAATCGATTGTGCATTAGTTTTTATGAATGTCTAACTATACCGTATTGGCTTAATTTTACCTATGGAATAGTCTTAGGTGTTGAAAAATTTGGTATTTTCTTAGTTATGCTTGTTCAATAGTTTCGTTAGCCCATTCTTCAACATTCCAAACTTTTGTTACCCAATCCTCATAGAAGTCAGGTTCGTGACACACTAGGAGAACCGTTCCTTTGTAAGCTTTTAACGCTCGTTTTAGCTCTTCTTTGGCAACGACGTCTAGGTGATTTGTTGGCTCATCGAACAGTAACCAGTTACTTTCATTCATGAGTAACTTACATAGACGTACCTTTGCTTGTTCTCCACCACTTAATTGATTAAGAGGTCTTGAAATATGCTCGTTTTTTAAGCCGCAACGTGCAAGTACTGCTCTCACCTGGTGCTGGTCTAACTGTGGAAACTCATTCCAAACATCGTCAATAGGTGTAATACTTTCTACTTTTACTTCTTGCTCAAAATAAGATGGATAGAGAAAATCTCCACGCATAGCTGATCCACTTAATGGATTGATCGTCCCTAGTATCGTTTTTAATAGCGTAGACTTTCCAACTCCGTTACATCCAACGATGGCAATCTTTTCTCCTCGCTCGATCGTCATTGTTAACTTAGGTAATAGTGGATTTGTATAGCCTATTTCAAGGTCTTTTCCTTCAAAGACAAAACGACTACTTCCACGTGATTCTTTAAATTCGAATGTTGGTTTCATCGCCATTTCAGGGCGATCAATCCTCTCCATCCGATCTAATTGCTTTTGGCGACTTTTTGCTCGTCCAGTAGTTGAATATCGTGCTTTATTTTTTGCAATAAAATCTTCTTGTTTTTTAATATGCTCTTGTTGCTTTTCATATGCTTGAAGGTGTTGGTTTTTATTGATGTCCGCCATTTCTAGGAATTTTTCGTAGTTTGCGGTATACCTTGTTAACTTTGAAAATTCGAGATGAAATATTACATTTACAACCCTATTCATAAATTCTGTATCATGTGAAATTAACATAAAGGCGTGAGGGTATTCTTTTAAATAATGGCTAAGCCAGTTTATATGCTCAACATCTAAAAAGTTAGTCGGCTCATCTAGTAATAGTACTTTCGGTTGCTCTAATAATAGTTTAGCAAGTAATACTTTTGTGCGTTGCCCCCCACTTAGTGTGGCAACATCTCGTTCTAAACCAATGGCATCTAGGCCAAGTCCACGAGCTGCCTCTTCAACTTTCAGATCGAGTGAATAAAACCCTCCAGCATCAAGCTGATCTTGAATATCTCCCATTTTTTCTAGTAAGACTTCTAATTCCTCTGGAGAGGCAGTAGCCATTTGTGATGTTATCTCATTCAACTGTTTTTCTTGTTCAAAAAGTGGTAAGAAAGCATCATTTAACACGTCTTTTATTGTTTTTCCAGGAGTTAATACTGTATGTTGATCAAGGTAGCCATATTCAACATTCGGCGTCCATTCCACTCTACCGGTATCATGGATTAGTTGTCCGGTAATTATATTCATTAACGTCGACTTACCTACACCGTTTGCCCCGACTAGCCCCACATGTTCTCCAGCTAATAGTCGTAGAGAAACATCTTTAAAAAGCGTACGATCTCCAAAACTATGACTTAAGTCATCAATTGCTAATAAACTCATTGATTTATTCCTCCAATATATATCTTAAAGAATTACCTCGACTCATAATACTAAATAGGAGTCTAGATTACTATTGTTTTCAATTGTAAATAAACAGCCTAATTATATAGGTTTTTTTCTGTAGTTTCTTCTGTCAATCATAACATATAGAATGAAGAAGCAGTATCGTGGATATATTCCAATTTTATCTCGATGATATTCTAGGATAAAGTACACTAATTGGTGG
Source organism: Bacillus sp. SM2101 (assembly GCF_018588585.1). Classification (NCBI taxonomy): domain Bacteria; kingdom Bacillati; phylum Bacillota; class Bacilli; order Caryophanales; family Bacillaceae; genus Bacillus; species Bacillus sp. SM2101. The sequence goes on along the minus strand of NZ_JAEUFG010000002.1, from coordinate 121,466 downwards.
GAAACCACTCTAAAAAAGACAGATTATTTTTTTTGTGATGAAGCTTGGTTTCGCATTCATTGTTACTTTTAATAATAGGTTGTTTTCGTGGCATCTTTGCTACTTTTACAATGATTGAGTTCTCATAAAACTCATCATATTGTCAAAGTTTAGTAGAAGTAGCAACAAAGTTAAGTTTCTAGATCCCGTCAGGATGAAGAAGGATTTTCAATACACCGAATTAATGTATAAAAATATATGTTATCAAATAATTAAAGAAATGGTCTGTCACTCATATTACAGCATGTAAGTAGTTGATTCTTTATAATAAACGCTAAGCTGAGTAAAAGATAATAAAATTACAAGCAATATAATGAAGTACTTGTGTAGATACTAAGGTATTCGGTCAAGAGATAAAAAATTGTCATGATTTTCACAACAGATTTTTTATTACTGATAGATTAGGTAAACTACATAAAATAATTTCTTCAATAAACATAAAATGAGTCTGAATGATTGATATGAACACCAAGTCAAAGCCTAAAAGCAATCTACCTCTAATCGTAGTCATAGTGAAAAGTTGACAATTAAATGTTTTTTGTTATTTATTCTAGTAGCATAAGTGTTCGTAAACTAATAAAATATATAAAAACAGGATAAATATGGATTGGGGGTATAAATATTAAATAATAAAATTATCTAGAAAACCAATAAAGTCACATATTAATATGTTAAAGACAATAAAGCGTAGGTAATTGAAATGGGTATATTGTGGTCAAATATTTATACTAAGGGTATGGAGATTTTATGATAGATAATAGATTAGAATATGACATAAACAGTTTTCAGTCAGAAAAACAAATGAAAGAATTACTGCGTTCTTGCTTTGGAGATGATGAACAGTCAAAGGAGTATTTCTTAAGAGGGTTCAAGAGTACCATGAAAATATGTTCCATCTCTGTTTTATATAATAAGAATTTAGTAGGGATGGCAGTAGCTTGGAAATCGGTATTCCATCCGTACTGTACGTACATCTCTATAGCTGCTAAGCCATTATATATTGTTGACTTGCATAAATTACTTGAACAACTTCAGTACTATTGTGACGATATGCTTCCTTTACAAACATCAATTTGGGAAACCACGCTTAAGCTTAAGAATTTCTATGAATCAACGGGTTTCAGAGAAGTTAGAAGAACGTATAACAGTTTATTAGATCTTTCATCAGTAGCTGATTTGTCAGTGATTGTAAACGAATTACAGCTTAAACATGATGAATACTCGGTAGTGAGCCTTTCGGATATTAGCTGTAACAACGAACTTAAAGAAGAAATTGTTATGCTTATAAAAAAGACGTATGAATCAACACATACTATCAACCCATTAGGTGTTCATGACTTAAATAAATGGGAACAATTAATATATAACGAGGACACCCTTTTAGAAGGTAGTTATATTATAGTATATAAAAGTAATGTATTGGCATTTTCGCTTTTACACTATTCAGATGATATGAATAAACTTGAATTTGGCTGGCGTGGAACAAAGAATGGTATAGATGAAAACTTAATTTTACTACTGACGGCTCATCAAATTAACTTCGCAAAAACTAGAGCATATAAAGCCATTGAAGCTGAAATCGATAATACTGATCCATATTCCGTAGCAATGGCAAGTTTTTTTCCGTTTTCACCTTCGCCGACGCTCATAACATATCAAAGGTAATTGGAGGATACCGAATGTATTATAAAATTTTTAACGAAATTGTTTCTATTATGCAGCATGATTATTCAGGGTGTGTTGATAAACGAGGATGGGATCATCCAAATAATTACCTTTCTAAGATTAAGAGTCTAGAGGAGGACAGTGCTTTAAATCCACAAAAATTTGTTGAAATTGTTAAAGACTATCTAATTGATTTTAAAGACCATCATATAAAATTTCGATTATTAAATAGCAGCGAAGGAAAACAGTATGAAAGCGATTTTAAAGTTAGGAGATATAATGATTTTTTGTACATCACTTCAGTTGGTAAAGAAACAACAAGTGTAGAAAAAGGACAAAAAATTATTTCAATCGACAATATATCAATTCCTGTATTAGCAAAAATACACGAAAGAAATTTAAAATCAGCCAATCCAGAAAGACAGGACTGGAACGCAGTAATAAATCAATATGAATATTGCGAGCTAATCGATCATGAAGGAGTGAAAAAAACTGTTGGACTAACAAAATATGAGCAAACTTCTTATATTCCAACATATACGATTGAAAAGCTACAACACCGTACATTATTGATGACTATTACTGATTTTGATAACCCAGAGGCGATTACCAACTTAATTAATGAGCATGCGGAAGAAATAGCAAATAGTGAAAATCTATTAATTGACGTAAGAGTAAACCATGGTGGGAGTGATACTTCCTTTTATTCATTACTTCCGTACATTTTTGAAGATAGGGTTATTAACCTTTTTGATGAAAGTGAAGATGACATGTATTTTCATTGTACTGACCGTAATTATCGTCTTTGTATCGATAGCATCAATAACTCTATAAAAATGACAAAAGATCCAATTGCATTGAAATCTCTTACGGTTTTACGTGATGAATGGGAAAAACATCAAGGGAAAGGGTTCGTTAAGTTTGATTTCAGTGATTTAAAGCAATTAGCCATCTTTTCAGGTTCAAAATCCCCAAATAAAATTATTATACTTACAGATGTATATTGTGGAAGTTCAGGTGACTCTTTTGTTGAACTATGTAAAAAGTCTTCAAAGGTCACAGTAATCGGCAGACCTACAGCAGGTGTAAATGATTACTCTAGCCTCGCAGTTATGAAATGGAATAATTTATTCGAACTATGGTATCCAACTACTAGGTTAACTAGAATTGAGCAAGGTAGGGGGATGTCAGGTGTAGGCATTAAGCCAGATGTTTATATTCCTTGGACACCGTTACATATTGTTGAAGATATAGATTTAAAAGAAGCACAAAAGATTTTAATGAAGTCAAGCGTTCATTAAAATGGAATGAACGCTTGATCTGGTTTACGACTATTACAAAACAATTATTGATCCTTAGAGTTCATTTAATAATAACAACTTATATTCATAATATAGTCATTGTTATTCATTAAGACGCTTTTATATTAAAAAGCGTCTTTGTTTATGTGGTCCATATCAAGCCAGTTCGGGACAAATGAAATTATACTTTGGCCTTATGCATCATATATGGTCGCTATGAAGCTATGAGCTTTTACATCAATACTGGAATCAGTAGAATTATCTATGTTGGTAACATAGGCTAAATACCATACAACCATCTCTTTAACAAATGATTCATTTTTTATATCGTAATCAATTGTTGAGAAGTGAGCATTATTTTTACATACTGCAGTCTATGAAAATATAATTTAAATTACATATTAAAGGTGTAAAAAAATAACATATTAGAGCTGTAAAATTCCATAAAACATACTAATAATAAAGGATTTGTTAATTTATATCTAGTAATGTTAGTAAAGGCTATTAGTTTATCAACAATAAAAACAGATTTTGTGACTATGCATTTTTAAGAAAAGGGTGAATGGGTTATGGAAGCAAAAGTTTTGGTTGTAGAGGATGATCTATCAATTAGTGAAATGGTTGAAGAATATTTGACAAAAGAAGGGTATTTGATAACGACTGCCTATGATGGAAGAGAAGCTGAAAGAATACTAATAAATAACGAATTTGATTTGATTTTATTAGACATTATGCTTCCACAACTTAATGGTATAGATTTATTAAAGTTAATCAGAGAAAAAAGTACGATCCCAATTTTAATCATGTCAGCTAAGGACAGTGATGTTGATAAAGCATTAGGTTTAGGTTTTGGTGCAGATGACTATATTGCAAAGCCATTTTCAATGATAGAGTTGTCCGCTCGTGTTCAAGCAGCAATAAGGCGCGCTAAACAATATTCGCAAAATAGGGAAACTAATGAAGCGAAGATAGTGAAATATAATGGACTTAAAGTTGACCTTAATAATTTTTCAGTTAGTAAGAATGGGAAGGAAATTAAGCTAACTTCAAAAGAATTTCATATTTTAAAGTTATTTATTTCACATCCGAATAGAGTTTTTACTAAAGAGCAGATTTATCAATTGATATGGGATGATGGTTATCTTGGAGATGAGAATATCATTAATGTACATATGAGAAGGTTGCGAGAAAAAATTGAAGAGAACCCTTCTTCGCCTATTTATATTAAAACTTTATGGGGCATTGGCTATAAGTTAGGGGACGTTTGAAATGACTTTTTTCTTGCTTATGGTAATAGGCCTATTAACAATTGTTATTTTCGTACAATATAAATCGATGCGTAATCGAGATAATGATATAACGTATATCTATAAGAAGCTAAGCAACATTATTACACAAGATTCTAGTGAAAAGTTATTACTTGTCACAAGTCATAATGAGCTACAAATGCTGTTAATTGAAATCAATCGGCTATTGAATAAGAATCAACAAATGATTTCTGATTTCACTAAATTAGAAATATCAATGAAGAAAATGCTTTCAAATATTTCTCACGACTTAAAAACACCATTGACTGTCGTGTTAGGTTATATTGAAACGATCATTCAAAATCCTAATATAAGCATGGAAGAAAGAAATAGATTATTAACGAAAATACATAACAAAACGATTGAAGTATCTGAACTCATTAATAAATTTTTCGATTTAGCAAAGCTGGAGTCAGGGGATAAAGAAATAGCTTTGACTAGAGTGAATATGAATGAGATTTGTAAAAAAAACATATTGAGCTTTTATGATATTTTAACAGCAGAAGGTTTCAAAGTTGTTATAGATATACCTGAAAATACGATTTTTTCACTAGCAAATGAAGAAGCTCTTGATAGAATATTAAACAATTTAATTTCGAATGCGATTCAATATGGGAGCGATGGAAAGACAATTGGAATTAACTTATCGAACGATCCTGAGTACGTATACGTAGAAGTTTGGGATAAAGGGAAAGGGATTCATGAATTACATAAAGACCTAGTATTTGAACGGTTGTTTACCCTTGACGATTCAAGAAATAAACAGTTTCAAGGGAGTGGACTTGGACTTACAATTACGAAGAGACTGATTGAAGAATTATCAGGGGAAATAACTTTACATAGTATTCCACATGAAAAAACAAGTTTTTGCTTTAAATTAAACAGATTAACATTATGATCGCAATCTTAAGATTTTTGTAAGAAATAAGAGATAAAAAAGAAAATTATGATGGGTATGATATGACATAGAAGCTTTAAGAAAGGGGAATGAACATGACTTTTATTTTGAAAACTAACCAGTTGACTAAAGTAATAGAAGGTAAAGAAATAATTTCTAATGTAAACATGAAAGTAAAAAAAGGTGAAATTTATGGTTTTTTAGGGCCTAATGGGGCTGGTAAAACAACAATTATGAAGATGATAACAAATTTATTTAAGCCAACGAGTGGTGAAATAGAGATCTTCGGTGAGAAATTAACGAACACATCTTACGAAATTTTAAAGAGATTGGGAAGTATTATTGAGTATCCCATTTTTTATGAAAAGCTTACAGCAAAGGAGAATTTGGAGTTGCACTGTGAGTATATGGGATATCACGATAAAAGTGCTATAAATCATGCGTTGCAACTTGTAAATTTAAAAAATGTAGACGACAAATTGGTTAAACATTTTTCGCTAGGTATGAAACAAAGGCTTGGGATAGCACGAGCGATTATTACAAAACCGGAGTTATTAATCTTAGATGAACCGATAAATGGACTTGATCCTGTTGGTATAAAGGAGCTAAGAGATTTATTCAAAATGTTAAGCAAGGAGTACGGTATTACGTTACTCATTTCGAGTCATATATTAGGAGAAATTGAACAAATTGCAGATACAATTGGCATCATTAAGGACGGAATATTAATTGAGGAGCTTTCAATGGATAATGTTAGACAATTAAATACTGAGTTTATCGAAATGATAGTAACAGATTGTAAAAGGGCTGTTTTTGTTTTAGAACATACGCTTAGCATATCAAATTTTAAGATAATGGATGAAAAATGTATTAGAATTTATGATTCAAATATTTCACAAAGTGAAATTTCCAAAGCGTTAATTTTAAAGGATGTCGACATTGAATCTATTACAAAGAAAAACAATACACTAGAGGAATATTTCTTAAAAATGATTAATGGGGATGGGAAGATTGCTTAAACTGAATGAGGTAAGAACTGAGGAAGAATAAAGGTATAACGATGAGAGGTGGATATGATGCTAAATTTAATGAAATTAGAACTAAAGAAACATAATTTTAAAGGGATTATGAGAGGAGTAATTATAGCGAATATTTCAATTACACTTTTTTTTGCTATGATTTATTATATAGAAAAAGACAACTTTATCCCAGATTATAATGAGTTATTTTTAATAATTGATACGTTTGTTAGAATTACCTTTGTAATCTTTGCGGCAGTTCTTATTGCTAAATTAATTATTGATGAATATAAAAATAAAACAATTTCTGTCCTATTTACTTATCCTATTAACAGAAAAAAGTTGATATTTTCGAAGCTGATCATGATTAGCGGATTTACTTTTTTTACAATTTTGTTATCTAATATAATTATAGCTACTATTTTTATTATACTTGAGTCATACAATCATTATATCCCAGATGTTATGACGACGGATTTAATTGTAAATCAGTTTAGTAGAATGGCGGTTCAAGCCGTTGCAGCTTCAGGCATTTGCTTAATTCCGCTTTATTTTGGTATGAAGAAAAAATCAGTACCAGCAACGATTGTTTCCTCCATAATAATTATTTCAATACTTAATTCAAATAATGGTGGCTTTTCCTTAAGTTCCATTATCATCATACCATTGGCTCTATGTGCTATAGGGGTAGGGGTTGCTTACGTATCGATAAGAAATATAGAAAATGAAGATGTTTTGTAATGGCTGTTTTCACATTGATTGTTGCTTTTCGTACTAAAAAATAAATACGTATAACCCAAGCATTCGTGATATCTTTGCTCATGTAGCATGAGTTCAATGCATAGATTTAGTTGTTGCTGTCCTTAATTAGTCTCTTATAACAGCAAATCGAAAACGGTTCCCTAATATTAAAGGCTTAAGTTTACTTGAACGTTCAATATTAGTCTGTATTGGGTAATCCCTTAGTAGGAAAGATCCATCTTCTAAGCCTCAGGTCTTAGCAACAATTAGAGCTCAAGAGCGTTAATGGTAACGGGAATCTCCAGTATGATAAATATTAGCTAACTAAAAGGGGGAAATTTTCAATGAGGAAAATTACACTTGTAGGTATTGTAATCGGTACGTTATTAATTGCTGCATTTGGGTTTAGTATGACAACCGGCGGAACTACTCAGAGAGAAGAAACAATTGAGATAAAAAAAGATCAAGCGAAAGAACTAGATGTTAATCTTTCCTTTGGAGTAGGTGATATACATGTATCTGAAGGGGCAAATGAATGGGTTGAAGGAAATATAGCATACAAAGATAAAAATTTAAAACCTGATGTATCATATGATGTGAGAAGAGAGACTGGGAAGGTAGAAATTACCCAAAACCGTAAAAATTCCTTTTTCGATCTTAATTTTGATATTCCTGGTAAAGGTAGCTTTAAAAATAATTGGGATTTAAAATTATCGGATGAGGTTCCAATAGACCTTAACGTTGATGCTGGGGTATCCGATACTGAATTAGATTTACGTGGTTTGTTGTTAAGTAATTTAGAGATTGATACTGGTGTTGGTGATATGACATTAGATTTAAGAGGTGATTGGGAAAAGAGCTTTGATGTCCGTATTAACGCTGGTATAGGGAGTACAACAATTCTGCTTCCTAATGAAGTGGGAGTAAGGGTTCATTCAGAAAAGGGGATCGGATCTGCTAATTTCAAAGGACTGATTTCTGATGGTAACGGAATCTATGTAAATGATGCCTTTGAAAATGCTGATGTGATAATAGATATTGATACAGATGTCGGTATTGGTGAAATTACATTTGAAGTAAAATAATGTAGCGTCATATATATTGAATATTAAAAATATTTAGAATTATATTGAATTAACACTTCTCTCTGAACGGTGTAAATATCGTTTAGAGAGTGATTTTGACCTAGTAATCCTTAGAAGGTCCTTTTCGTAGGGATGGGAGTGTAGAGAGTGAAGAGGTTGGGATGGTGGGGGATACTTTTATTGGCACTTGTAATTTGCAGTTATGCAGTGTTACAATACGGCTTTTTTGGTGTAGAAACCTCAGGCTTTATAAGTGATAAAATTGAACAATACGGACCACAAAGTAAGATGTGGTATGTGACACTCTTTGTTCATGTTTTCGGTAGTTTATGCTCCTTGCTACTTGGTCCATTTCTTTTATCTGAAAGGTTCAGGAAAAGAAATATTAATGTTCACAAAATGATGGGCAAAGTTTATCTCCTTAGTGTTTTCATTGGTGGTATTTCAGGTTTATTGTTAGCATTTTACGCAACAGGGGGCTTGATAGCACAGGTTGGCTTTGGATTGTTAGCTGTAAGCTGGTTATTATCTGGCTTAATTGCTCTAAAAATGATTAAAGAGCAAAAAATCCTTTTACATCGCAAATGGATGATGAGAAACTATGCACTGACATTTGCAGCAGTGATGCTACGAATATGGTTACCAATATTTATACTGATCTTTGGTGAGGCTTCGTTTCATATTAGCTATCAAATAATCTCGTGGTTATGTTGGGTTCCTAACCTGATTGTTGTAGAACTAGTTATGAGGTCACAAGCCTTTCATGACAATGCTCTTAAACTTTAATTTGAGAACTTTTATTTAAGTAGCTATCGCTTAGAATATTATTTACCGGACTAGGAATAAACCGGTAAGCAATTAGCATTCGTGACATCATGATTTATAGGCAATGAGGAAACCCGTATAAAACCACATCATGCTGTTCTAATTTTATTGAAACATAGCAGCAAACTTTACGAAAAGAGCCTTTATTTTTAGCTAAAGAGCTTTGTTCATTTTTGTACGTTCACTATAAATACACATACTTTCTTTAAAGTGTGTCTATAAAGCAAAATACGGATAATAAATTATATACTTCTTGTTATCGTTTATCCCACCTTTCGCTGGTATTCTGAAGGGGTTTGTCCAACCCGTTTTTTAAATGTGCTGCTAAAGTGACGTTCATCTTGGTAGCCAACAAGTTTTGCTACTGCATAAACCTTCAACCCATCCTTTAACAAAGGCTTAGACTTATTGATACGAAAGTTGTGTAAGTAGTCTAAGAAGTTTATCCCGAGCTCTTGCTTGAAAAGTGAACTAAGGTAAGTCGTAGATACAAAGACTTCTTTTGCGAGCCAATCCAGTGTGATATTTTCATGATATTTTTCATGAATTATTTCTAAAGCTGCTTTTACAGTTTTGTGAATAGGTACTTGGGTTTTAATTAACGAAATAATAATATCCACATTTTCTTGAACAAGATTGACTAATTCATTAAATGATTCTGCTTTTGTTATTAAGTCTATTTGATATGGCTGGTTTTGAATCCATTCATTACTTTGAATGTTTTTTCGATGTAATAGTTTTCCCAGCTCTAGGATAAAAGCTGTTGCTATCATGTTAAGGTTTTTTCTCGAGGTTGTTGAATTTTGGCTAAGTTGATGCAGCCAAATATATAACTGATCATTTGCTAAGTTAAATTCTTCTTGTTCTAAGTAATGTAATATCTTTTCTTCTTGCTCAGCAATAGCTTTAGTGTGAAAAGTTGGTTCATTAAGAGTGCTTGCTGCTCTTTGAGCCAATTGTGAATAAAGGAAAGAGTCACTTGCTTCTTCATAAAATTGATATTCGATGACATTTAATGCTTCTTTGTATGACAAATGGAGAAGGTTAATGCTTGGTTGTATAGACCCCACACCTATGCTGATTGAGTATTCAATTGCTTTATTAATATGGAGCACCATGCTAGTTAAGTGTTCATTAAGACGTTGCTCATTATAAGACGTTGTTACATTGGCACACCATACAATTTCATAATTATGTTGGAAAACTTCTATATAATTATTATTATAAAAATCACTAATAAACTTATTGGTTATGTCAAGGACAGTTTGAAAATAATGATTGTCCTTTTGTTTACTAGTATTATGTGTAGTTGGATAGTGAATTTTAATTACACCGACTTGTATATTTGCATCCTGCAATGATATCCTTAGTTCCTCAATATCGTCTAAATGTTTTTTATAATTATGATCAGCACTTTTTAGCCAACTTGAAAGCTTTTGCCATTTTAATGTAGGTAAATGTTTATCCCAAGTCTTTTTAACAACCTTTGACTCTCTTGCTGTTTCTAGCTTTTCCTTGGCTGTTAAAACTGCATTTAAGATGTCATTTGGGAGGCAGGGTTTAAGCAGGTAATCGTGAGCACCTAACCTAATACCTTCTTGTGCATAACTAAACTCATTGTAGCCGGAAAGTAGAATGGCTAAAAAATCATATCCAGTTTCTTGTGCTTTTTCAATAAGTTCTAAGCCATTCATTTGGGGCATCCGTATATCTGTTAATAAAATATCAGGTTTTGTAGCTAGGAATGTTTGATAGCCTGTTAAGCCATCTTCACAAATACCACATACCTCAATTCCGTATTGTTGCCAATTAATCATTTCTTCCATACCTTCTCGAATGGTTATTTCATCTTCAACAATTAATAGTTTAAACATATTGAACTTTCTCCTTCCTAAGTCGTTTAGTTTCTCATTATTATATTTCTTTGTATTTTTATATTAGAAGAGGAAGATGAGTAATTATATGACTGTAATCATTTTAAAATAAGATTTTCGTGCGTTAAACAACAATATATATATATGAAAAAATCCATAATAAAAACTATATTTCAACGCTTGTCCGGTATTGGTCAAGTATAATTATTTTTCTAGTGGTAGACGAAGTTCTACTCTGGTTCCTCGTCCTTTAACACTATGGAAAGTTAAGGTAGCTTGTTCATCATACAATAGTTTCAATCTCTCTTTTATATTTAAAATTGCATAGCTTCTATCTTGTTTTTCGTTAGTGCTATTAAATTGATAGGATTTTAATGAGCGATTTAATTCTAATACTGTCTTCTCGTTCATTCCTACACCATTATCTGTTACTTCAATTAGGCATGTGTCATGATGGTGGCTAATTTGAACTTTAATGTAGCCACTTTCGTTATTAGGCTCTATACCATGAAGAATTGCATTTTCTATAAATGGTTGTATTAACAATTTGGGTATTTCAATGTCTAGTACTTCAGGGACTATGTCAATCTCATATGTTAATTTTGGTTTGAAGCGCTGTTCTTGTATGTACAAATAATTTTTTACTAGTTCAATTTCTTGTCTAATTGTAATTGAGTCTTTTCCATTATTAAGACTTAGTCTAAAAACACTTGATAGAGCGTATGCCATATTAGCAATCTCAGGTTCCCCTTTCCTTTGAGCAGTCCAGCATATTGTATTAAGTGTGTTATATAAAAAATGGGGATTTATTTGAGCTTGTAATGTTTTTAACTCTGCTTCTCGCTGTTGGATTTTAGAGAAATATACGTCATCTATTAATTTTTTTATTCTATGAACCATATTGTCGTAGCCTTGTCCTAGTTGTCCTATTTCATCATTTCCAACAAATTTCACACTTTGCGAGAAATCTCCATTTTCTAGTTTTCTCATCGACCTTATAAGCTTCTTAAGTGGACTAGTTAGTCTAAAAGCCGCAAACCACGAAACTATACTACCGCCGATAAAGCACAAAATGATCGCAATTACTGTAATTAATCGAATCTGATTAAGCTCAAGTAATACGGTCTTTTTTGATTGAATGATGACAACACGCCATTCGGTTAATGGAGATTGATCATGACTAATGATCCAATCGTCTGTCGTATATTTTCTAGGCATTTCTTCTATTACATGTTTACTAGTTTGAAAAGGGGGTATATCAAAGTAGTAACTACCAACCCAATCTTGATTTGTTGCAGTTAAAATTTGGCCATCATTATTCATTACTAGCATCTCTGTTTCTGGGTCTTCTAAAGACATATATTTTTTTCGTAAGAATTTTTCGTTAATTCCAGTTACGACGAATCCCTCAGGGTTTAAATCATAAATATTTTTAATCATTCTTACATTAAGAAGTTTAAATTGGTTATCTCCTATAAATAAGCTATTTTCAGAGTTAGCTAAATACCAAATTGAATCACCGTCTTGTTTCTTTGCTTTGTCATATATTATTGTGTGACGGAAGAACTCATATGATTCTGCACTTATCTTTCCTTGATTAATTGTCAATGGCTGCTCAAATGGATTTAGACTATTTATATCATAAACAATAAGAGAATGAATGTTTGGTCTCGTTACTAATATTTTTGATAATGATTCATTCATTTGTTGCCTTAGGTTAGTATTGGGGCTATTTGAACTCAAATAATCTTGTACGGAAGATGATAAAAAAAGGTAGTTTGTAAAATCATTCACATCTTGAGCAATGAGATCAAATTGGTCAATACTTTTTTTTAGTAGGTTATCTTGGTTTTGATCAATCTTGCTAAATACTTGCTTTGCTGCAATTTGATAAGATATGAAGCCTGTTATCGCTACAGTTGTAAGAATTAATGGTACAAACCAAACGAGTAATTTATGTCGTATTGGGAGGTTAATATACCAAAATAAAAGCTTAGATGGAATCATTCTCATCACCTTAATCAATTTTGTATACCCTATCATATCACGAAAGTAGAAACTAAATTTATAAGTACGATAGAAATTATGAAAAATGAAAACGCTATCTAAAATATGACGCATTAACATTAATTTTGAAATTTTTTATGATGGAATAGAAGATTTACTGGAGGTGATGAAACTGCATAAGGTATTAAGTAATAAATGGACTATATTTCTTCTAGTTGCTCCAGGGGTATCTATTTTCTTTTTTATGATTGGAATACCAGTCTTAATGAGTATCTATTATGGGTCAACAGATTGGAGTGGAATTGGAAGTTACAGTTTTATAGGTTTAGACAATTTTAAAGAAATTTTATTTAATGATTCAGTTTTCTGGAAATCGCTATGGAATGCTGTGTTATTAGCTGGAGCAACAGTACTTATTCAACATCCGATAGCTATTCTTATTGCCATTTTTTTAACTCATTGTGGTAAATGGGAAAAGTTCTTTTCGGCAATTTTCTTTATTCCAGCTGTCATATCTATTGTTGTGACATCTAAATTATGGGTAAGCATCCTTCATCCTAACTATGGTTTGCTAAACAAAGTTTTAGATTCAGTTGGTCTGTCATTTCTAAAACAAAATTGGTTAGGTGATCCAGACATTGCAATTTGGTCAATTATCATTGTCGTTATGTGGCAAGGATTTGGATATGCCCTATTACTATACCATTCTGGGCTGCAGTCGATCCCAAACTCTGTGTTTGAAGCAGCTAGGCTTGATGGAGCAAATAATTTTCAATTATATACAAAAGTTATTATTCCGCTATTGTCACCAGTGATGAGAATAGCCATTGTAATTGCTGTTGTAACTAGTTTAAAACAAATGGAAACGGTTTTTCTAATGACAAATGGTGGACCTGGGGATAGTACAGAATTTTTAGGAAACTATCTATATAATACTGCTTTTTCCTCCTCTTTATATGGGTATGGAAATGCAATATCTGTCTTGTTTGTAATCTTCTGCTTGATTTTAACGGTCGTATTAAACAAAACCTTGAAGAAGGAAGTGGGAGAATACTAACAGGAATTATGGAGGGATTAAAATGGAGTCCAAATTACCAGTGTCTAGTAACAAAACGCTGTTTTTAAATGATAAAGGTACTAGTAAGCGATTTTCGATAAAAAAGATGCTATTATTTACTCTCATGATCATATTAGCACTCGGACAAATATTTCCATTAATTTGGTTAATAAACTTTTCATTTTTAAAAAGTGGTGATTTTTTCGGTTCTGCATTTTTTAAATGGCCAGAAACGTTTGAATGGCAGAATTATATTGATGCTTTTACTTACGGTAGTGTTCCGAGATACTTTTTTAATAGTTTATTAATTACTATGATCACTGTGGTCGTTTCTGCTATTTTGTCTCTAATGCTTGCATATGCCTTTACACGAATGAAGTGGAAATATAAAACTACTGTTATGAATATCATTCTTCTCGGCATGATTATTCCGATCCATGCGACTTTGCTACCAAACTTTATTATATTTAATAAATTAAATATGTTAGATAATATGTTTACACTTATATTGCCGTATATTGCATTTTCTCTACCAATTAGTATGTTTATTATGACAGGATTTCTAGAAACAATTCCAAAAGAGGTAGAAGAATCAGCAGTAATGGACGGGGCTGGTGTGTTTGGTATCATTTTTAGAATTATGTTACCGATGACAAAGCCAGCGATTGCAACAATTAGTGTATTAAACTTCATTACTTGGTGGAATGAATTTATTATCGCAAATACGTTCCTCGTTTCTGATGAATTAAAAACGTTACCATTTTCAATATTAAAATTCACTGGTCAATACTCTTCTAATTATGGGGCACAGTTTGCAGTGATGACGATGATAGCAGTACCGTCTATTATCATTTATATAATCTTTAGTAAACAGATGACAAAAGGGATTACATCAGGTGCTGTAAAAGGATAGTAAAAATGAAAACATTATCTAAAAAATAATACATTACGCTATGAAAGCCTTTACATTATGATAAATGTTAGTGAAGGGGGAATAAACGTGGGAAAATTGAAAGCACTTTTGACAATGTTGTTAAGTATTATGGTTATTTTAAGTCTTGCTGCATGTGGTACAGAAAACTCAACAGGTGATAATGAGGGAGGCGCCGATGATGAAGGTAAAGTCACGCTTACATTCTTTAGTGCAAACCCAGATCGTTCAGTCGGAGTTGGTAAGGTTGAGCAAGAAATTATAGATGTTTATATGGAAGAAAATCCTAATATTAAGATTGAAGTAGAAGCTTTACAGGATGAACAATATAAGAATAAGATTAAAATTTACTCTTCAACTAACAAACTACCAGATATTATGCATACTTGGGGACAGGAATCATTTATAGCTCCACTTATTGATAATGACTTATTATTAGAATTAAATCAAGAAGACTATACAGATTATGGATTTGTTAATGGTTCTTTAGATGGTTACTCAAAAGGTGGTAAAACGTATGGTTTACCTAAAAATGCAGATTTATTCGTACTCTATTACAATAAAAAAATCTTTGCAGAAAATAATATAGAGATTCCTAAAACACAAAATGAGCTTTTAGATGTTATTGGGAAATTAAGAGCAGAAAATATAAATCCAATTTCTATTAATGGTATGGATGGCTGGTCACTACCAATTTGGTTTGAATATGTACTCCAACGTGAAACAGGCGACTTTTCAAAAATGGATAAAGCTTTAAGTCGTGAAGATAGCTTTACTTCAGAAGAATTTATTAAGGCTGCTGAGTTCATGAAAACATTGGCTGATGCAGGCGGTTTTCAAGACGGATTTTTAACATCTGATTATGGTGCTGCACGCAATTTATTCGGTCAAGAACAAGCGGCTATGTATTTAATGGGTTCTTGGGAAATGGGCCT
Organism: Bacillus sp. SM2101; assembly: GCF_018588585.1. Taxonomy (NCBI): domain Bacteria; kingdom Bacillati; phylum Bacillota; class Bacilli; order Caryophanales; family Bacillaceae; genus Bacillus; species Bacillus sp. SM2101. Next base: position 105,782 of record NZ_JAEUFG010000002.1, on the reverse strand, counting down.
TGCAGCTGATGAGAATTTTTCAGAGAGCTTCAGAGAGAATGTTGGTGTTATGCCGTATCCTTCGACTGATAAAGGCAGTGTAAATGATGTGGCTGCTTGGTTTGGTGGTGGCTACTCTATTTCAAATAATTCTAAGAATAAGGAAGAGGCAGTGAAGTTCTTGCAATACTTCTTTAAACAAGAAAACTGGGTGAAATCTTCATGGCAAAGTGGTGCAACAATCCCAGCTCAACAGTTTGACAGTTACTTAACAGGAGATGAAACAGAGTTACAAAATGATTTAATTGAACTGTTTAATTCTATTGAGACTTCAAGTGGAACACCAGTATTAGATAAGGGAACACCAGAATTCAAAGAAGAAATTATGCAACAACATCAACAATTACTTTCTGATCAACTTAGCCCTGAAGATTTTGTTGAGCAGTTGGACGATGCCGCTGAAAAAAATAACAATAAGTAAGGCTGTTTTCGCATTGATTGTTGCTTTTCGTTCAAAGGTATAAGAACGTAAACATATAGCATTCGTGGCATCTTTTCTACTTAAACAATTATTGAGGACTCTTAAAACTCGTCAAATTGTCCATTATTAATAAAAATAGCAACAAAGCTTATGAAAAGAGCCATAAGTAATTATGATTAAGAAGGGAATACAATAAATAATTGTATTCCCTTTTCAATGATTGAGAAACTTTATCATGTTCAAGACTACTTCATCCAAAAAAAGAAAACGTTTTCCAAAATATCATTACTTATGTATAGCTTGCTTTTTCATTATGATTATAAAGTGGATTTCTATACTCTTTGAGGAGGATAGAAGAATGGTTTTAGGAGGGTAAGCTATGAAGAAAAAACCGCTGATTATTTCTGTTTTTATGATTATTATAGTAACGGTAGTTGGAATTATAATTGTAAAATACGGACAACTAGAACAACCCGCACAAAAGGTAGTGTATTTAGATCCAGAGGCTTCGATAGAAGATCGTGTCCAAGACTTATTATCTAAAATGACAGTTGAAGAAAAAGTTGGACAGCTGATTCAAGCTGAAGAAAAATCTGTTACGAAAGATGATGTGAAAGATTACTATTTAGGTTCAATATTGAATGGTGGTGGATCCTTCCCAGAACTAAATGTGGAAGAAAGTAGCACAAGGGAATTGTGGGAAGAAATGGTTAATTCATATCAAGATGGAGCTTTGGCTACTAGATTAGGTATACCACTTATTTATGGTGTTGATGCAGTTCATGGGCATAATAATGTAAAGGGTGCAACAATATTTCCACATAGTGTAGGCTTAGGCTCAACGAGAAATATTGATTTAATACGTGAAATAGGAATAGCAACAGCAAAGGAGATCAAGTCTTCGGGTCCTAACTGGACATTTGCACCTACTGTAGCAAGTGTTCAAGATATTCGTTGGGGAAGGTCCTATGAAGGTTTCGGTGAAAATGCCACTTTAGTTGCTGATATGGGTGTGGCTTATATCGAAGGATTTCAAGGGACTAGCATTAGCGATTTAAAACAAACCTCTAAGGTAGTTGCGACGGCAAAGCATTTTATCGGTGAAGGTTATACAGATGGTGGAAAAAACCAAGGTGATATAACGCAATATACTGAGGAAGAAATTATTGAAATGGATAAGGAAATTTACGAAAAAGCAGTAAAAGCTGGAGTTAGAACAGTTATGGCATCCTTTCATAGCATACAAGGATTAAAAATGCATGCTAATGAACGATTATTAACAGACTTTCTAAAAGATGAATTAGGCTTTGATGGATTTGTTATTTCTGATTGGTATGGAATACAACAAATTACTATGGATCATAACGGAAATCCTGTTTCTGGATTAAAAGAGCAAATCAAAGTCTCTGTTAATGCTGGTGTTGATATGTTAATGCAGCCCGAGAACTGGAGAGAGACGTTAAAATTAACATTACAATTAGTTAATGACAATGAAATTACGATGGAACGGCTTGATGATGCAGTGTCTCGTATTTTACGTGTGAAATTTGAGGCGGGCTTATTTGAAAATCCTAAAACTGATCGGTCACTTGCTGATTCGTTTGGGTCAGAAGAACATCAATCATTAGCACGTCAAGCTGTGAGCGAATCTTTAGTATTATTGAAAAATGATGAAATAAGTGGGCAACCAATTTTTAATCAATTACCTGATATGGATAAAATATTTGTAGCTGGTAAAAATGCAGATGATATTGGTAACCAATCAGGAGGATGGACGATCACTTGGCAAGGTAAATCTGGTGATATTACTGATGGAACAACTATTCTTGAAGGGATAAAAGAAGTAGCTCCTAATAAAACTGTTACGTACGATGTTAATGGTAAAGGTGCTGCGGGGCATGATGTGGCACTTGTCGTTATTGGTGAAGAACCTTACGCAGAAACTGATGGTGACACGAATGACCTTAATTTAAAGCAAGTAGACCTAGAAACGATACAAAATATTCGTACAGAAGATCCTAATATTCCAATCATTGTAATACTTGTAGCTGGTAGACCTATGATTGTGACAGAACAACTGAATGATTGGTCAGGCTTAGTTGCTGCATGGCTCCCTGGGACTGAAGGTGCAGGTGTAGCAGATGTACTGTTTGGTGATAAAGACTTTACTGGTAAGCTGCCAATTAGCTGGCCAACTCATTTAGATGCTTATGACAATCGTGACAATTTTGATGAGTATATTTTATTTGACTACGGCTTTGGCTTAAGTAAGTCAGAGGTTACACCGTAGTTGTGTGACTAAACGAAGGAAATTAACTGCCTAAGCTACGATCATTGCTCTTACAAATGATTAAATACTAATACTCAAAAAGCACCTTGCAGATGGTGCTTTTTGAGTATCATTTTACGAGTCTTTCAATGAGAATTTGAATCCATTCTGTAAAAATAGATTCAATATCTTTGTACTCAAAGTCGTTTGAGAAAACAAGCCATTGCAATTGCTCAGGTAAAAGGTGTAGCTTTTGCCTAAGTTCTGCATTATCCATAGATTCATCATCGAGGAATATTAAACGATTGTTGTTCTCTGATGTAACGAAAACACGACCAGTGTATTCTTTACCGTTCATATATGTATTAATATGCCCTCTTGTATTAGGTCTACATCGAATATGATTTCCTTTTAATTTAAATAGTGAGTGTTCAAAGGAAGCCAATTGAGTTTTACTTATATAAAACTCCTCCAAAAAATACTTATTTTCGATGTGCCTCTCACTATGTACATCAAAAACATCATAAATTAATTTAATCTCTGGATTGCTAGAAATATTTTTATTTACGTTATTATAAAATTTTTTAAAAGGCATTAATCGGTCTTTTAGTAAAAAATCAATATTGCTATGATCCAAACTACAGCCATAGCTTAGTATAAATACAGTTTCCAATGAAATTCTCCCCCTGTGCAGCTACTGATATCAACTAGTTTAAGCATATCATCGTGTTTAGAAATAGTACACAGAAGCTAAGTAAGAAAGAGCCCCATCTGTATAGATGGGGCTTTAATTTAAGAAGCTTTTACTTTCTTGTTCTTTGTATCTCTTTCAATCTTGCCACTTCCTACCGATAGTGCAACGATTATTCCAAGAGCAATGAAGATAAGACCTGTTAAGAAGACGGTGGAAAAGGATTGTGTCCACACTGATTGAATTGTGTTAACAACTATATTACTTACATCTTCTGGCATGTCAGGTGTCATAGGTGCAAGCATGGTTTTAAGTAAGTCATCTGTTTTACCGACTAAGCTATCGAGAATACCAGAAGCAACTTGGTTAGTTTCAGTTGAAGCTGCAGCAGCTAACTTTGTTTCGATTGATTTATTCATCACCGCATTTAAAACCGTGATCCCGATTGTTCCGCCAATTGAACGGAAAAAGGTTGAGGCTGAAGTAACAGCACCTAATCGAGATTTAGGAAATTCATTTTGGACAGCAATCATGAGTGTTGGCATGACAAGCCCCATTCCAAACCCCATGACAATCATATAACCATATGCTATAGACTGATTCGATTCAACTCCCATCGTACTCATAAGATAAAAGCCAGTCATCGTAATAGCCATGCCAGCAGTTAATACTGTGCGGTAGCGAAGGCGGAGCAATAATCTTCCTCCGATAATACTTGCAACGATAAGGGAGATCATCATTGGTGTCATAGTAGATCCAGCTTCTGTTGGGCTTACACCAAAAATATATTGCATAAACATTGGGACGAACATAATTGCTCCGAACATTCCTAAACCTAATAAGAAACCTAAACCACTTGTTGTTGCAAAGACACGATTTTTAAATAACTGTAAATCTAATATTGGATCCTTGGCCTTTCTTTCAATAAATATGAAAATAATGAGTAATAATAATGAACCACCAAATATGATATAACTAGTACTTGAAGCCCATTCAAATTTATCTCCACCAAAAGTTAAACCTAGAAGTAGCAGTACAACAGATGGAATTAATGTGAAAATCCCTAAAAAGTCGATATTTACTTTTTCTTTCCTTGAAAAATCCTCTTGCTTTAAGCCGATAAAAATGAGTACAGCTGATAGTATTCCAAATGGGACATTAATGAGAAAAATCCAATGCCAGCTAATTGTATCGACGATAAATCCACCAATGAATGGCCCAATGACTGAGCTTAAGCCGAAGATAGCCCCAAAGACACCTTGCCATTTAGCACGTTGTTCGGCTGTGAAAATATCACCAACAATTGTTTGTGATAACGGCATAATCATACCGCCACCAATTCCTTGTATACCTCGATAAATAATAAGCTGCTCCATAGATGAAGCAGTGGCACAGAGTGCCGAACCTATCATGAAGATAATAACCCCTAACAAATATAAGCCTCTTCTACCGTATAAGTCGGCTAGCTTACCTACAATTGGAATGACTGTTGTCGAAGTAATTAAATAAGCTGTTGTCACCCATGCAAATATTGAAAAACCATTTAGATCATGAATAATAGTTGGCATGGCTGTTCCAACAACAGTTTGCTCGAGTGCACTAAAAAACATCCCAATGATTAAGCCAGTTAAGACTAACTTTGTATTAATACCTTGTTGTGTGCCCAATTTTCTCCCCGCCTTTTTTAAAATATATACAATTTGTTTAATTCATCATTAGTATGCCAAAATTAAAGTATTGATGGTAATGATGATTAGAAGGAATTAATATAATATAAGTTAAACACAAACGACCATTCGGTCGTTTGTGCAGGTACTTATGAATAATGAGTATGCTTTTTCATTCTTAATGTAGCTAAAATTAGAAAACGATTTATAACCTTAGCTATGTTATACTTTTCTTATAAATAATTTATTCTTATATATATACCGACCATTCGGTCATAGTATATGATAATCAACTTCATAAGTCAAATATAAAGCTGTGAATACAAGCTTATTGAAATTGTATAACTATTAGGATAAGATGGAAGAAAACGACCGTTCGGTCACATAAGTATGTATTATTTTAAACTTTTTTGGGTAAGGTTCTTTTCATAATCTTTGTCGCTATTCCAAGAAAATTTGAGCTACTAATTGGTAGTTGTAGCCATTTTCAATGCTATAGAGAAGGTAATATGTTACGTAACACTATGTGTGTTTAAGTTTTAGTACGAAAAATAACTACCAATGCAATAACAACCTATTTGAAATATTTAAATGAGCTCATTTGTATATTTGTGCTTAAAATGAATGTTTAATATTGTTGGGCTTCAGCACAAAGCCCTCGAAATTACCTTGGTGGCGTGAGGAGCTCAAATTAATAAATTTCCTTCGTTGAGGGTGGATAAGGTCTTCCATTTCATGATCAATAATTAGGGAGAGAATCGAATTGAAGAGTAGAAAGCAAGAAATTGTGAGTTCAGCAATGAAGCTATTTGCTAGAAAAGGCTATCATGCTACATCTATGCAAGAAATAGCGGTTCAGAGTGGAATTGCTAAAAGCTCATTATACAATTATTTCAGTTCTAAAGAAGAGTTGTTAATGACTATTTTTAAGCATTACTATGACGTTCTGTTTGAAAAAGTTTCAATGGTAGAAAGAAACTCAAAGCTAACCCCAAAAGAAATACTCATTGAGCAAATTAGTGTTCAGCTCCAAGAAGCAGTTAATTATAAGGATTTTATGCGATTGCAAATGAGAGAACAAATCATTCAAGTCAATGATGACATTCGCCAATATATCTTTCGAATGCGATCGCAATTTCTAAGTTGGTACAGTCTGCGTTTACGTGAAGTATATGGTAATAAAATAGAAAAACATTTATTAGATTGTGTAACGATGCTAAATGGAATTCAAAGGGAGTATACATTTAATTTACTCGTTGGCGAAGCAGAATTGGATGTCAAGAGGATGGGTGCTTTCATCGTGCGTAGACTTGATGCCATTGTTGAGAGCATGATGGATGATGAAGAGCCCTTATTGACAAACTCAATTTTTGACCATGAAATGATAGGGGAACGGACTGCAAAAGAGCATCTGAGAGATCAAATTACTCATAGCATTCATAAGATGAGAGAGCATGTACAAAAGACGTCACTTGAAGAGATGGTGAAGGAAAGATTTGTTTCGACGCTCCTTGCACTTGAAGAGGAAATGAACAAGGAAGAGCTTAAAGTGGTGTTAATTGAAAGCCTCCTATTTTTCTTGAAAAGCCAGCAAGATTCGCAAATCAATAGTGAAGTAAAAAAAATTGAAAAACTTCTTGAAATTTATTTGTAAAGGCTCTTTTCGTTAACTCTGTTGTTATTCAAAAATGGAGAGTAAGAAGAGTTTTTATGAAACCTAAATTATTGTAACAATAGAAAAGATGTTACGAACGGTAGGTTTATACCTGCTTATCTATTAGAACGAAAAGCAACAACCAATACGAAAACAATCTTATTAAAATAAGGGGTCCAACAATGTGTATGATCAATTTTGGGATTCCGTTTATATTTTATTATTTCTCGGTCAGAAGACCCCCAATACAATCCCTTGAGATCTGAAGTCGAGGGGAGTTCGAAATTTACATTTTGTAACTTATGTTAATAGTATTATAAAAAACTCCTATAAAAATAGGCGGGGGAATTATGCTAAACTTCAACAAACTATCTAAAGAAATGTATGCCGAATTAGTAAAATTGTTAACTTCTGAAACCTGGCCTTTTCATGGACATGAAATGCCGTCAGAAGATATGATTAGAGAATCTATAACAAATGGATATTACACCGAAAATGGCAATGAAACATTTTTGATAACTATGAATGATGAGACTATTGGCATGATAAGAATCTTTGATTTAGCTGATCCTACATGTCTATTTGATCTACGCCTTAAAAACCGATATAGAGGCAAGGGGTTTGGTTCAATATGTGTAAACTGGCTATCAAGATACGTTTTTAAAAACTTTGCTCATATTGTAAGAATAGAAGCACATACGCGACATGATAATTATGCGATGCGAAAAACGCTATATAATTGTGGGTACGTAAAAGAAGCATACCATAGAAATGGTTGGCCTCAAGGGGGGATATTACACGATGGTGTCGGATATACGATCATAAGAAGTGATTGGGAAAAGAACACTGTAACGTGTATTAATGATTCATTCCCTTATTGATGTCAAGAAAAAAATGTGGTTGACATTAATTGCAAATTTATGTAATGATAATAATAATTAAAGTGGAAAGGAACGGTACTTAAACGAATGTGGAATTAATCCTATTTTTTTAGACATTATTTAAATAGTTTATTTTTAATAAATGTTGTCTAGATAGGATTAGTCTATGCATTTTTAGGTACTATTTTTATATGTGTTATAATTGGACCATTAATATGGTTGAAATTATAGCAGGAATGATGTGTTCAAAAAAATGGTGAAGAATAATTGGAGTAAATGTACCAATTTCTAATCTTTTTGAAAAATTGAGCCGTTTTTGCTGAACTTTTTAACATCATTACATACCTAAATATTACAGCTAATCCTCTCTAGAATTGTAGGGAGGATTTTTTATGCTATTGTTAGATGCGAATCAAATTGAAAAGTCTTATGGAGACCGTACGATATTAAATATTCAACAATTACAAGTGTTTAATGGTGAAAAAATAGGGGTTGTCGGTAAGAATGGGGAAGGGAAATCTACGTTATTGAAAATTTTAGTGGAACAACTTGAGCCAGATAGTGGAATTGTCAACGTATATTGTCCGATTGCTTATATACCGCAGCTTGAAGATCTCGAAGTTAGCGATATTCCTCAAAAATTGAATGGCCATTGGAGAATTCCTAAAGAAAGGAAGCAATTTTTAAGTGGGGGAGAAGAAACGAGAAAGAAAATAGCATCAGCTTTGTCTGCAAATGCTAAATTAATCATTGCTGACGAACCAACAAGTCATTTAGATGTAGAAGGAATAGAACAATTTGAAAGAGAGTTAAAAGCATTTGCTGGAAGTGTCATTATTATTTCTCATGATCAACAACTTCTTAATCAAGTTTGTACCACGATCTGGGAATTGGATAAAGGAAAGGTACATTGCTATGATGGCAACTATGAAGCATATGTTGAGCAAAAGAAACATTTGAAAGATAGACAGCAGTTTGAGTACGAGCAATATGTGAAGGAGAAACAACGTCTAGAACAAGCTGCAGTAGAAAAAAGCCAAAAGTCAAAATCATTGAAAAAAGCACCAAGCCGCATGGGTAATTCTGAAGCGAGATTGCATAAAAGAAGTGTTGGTCAAAAGAAAGCGAAATTAGATAAAGGTGTACATGCACTTAGATCGAGAATTGATCAACTTGAGAAAAAGGAAAAACCAAAGCAAGAAGAAGATATCACCTTTGACATTAGTCAGTTTAAGAAAATTCATAGCAAAAGGGCAATTGCATTTAATGAAGTAAGTGTAAAAATGGGAAATCGTTTGTTATTTAGTGACTTAAACGGTGCCATTAAACCAGGGGCAAGAGTTGCTATAATTGGAAGAAACGGTGTAGGCAAAACAACATTATTAAATATGATAGCAACAAGGCATGAGGATATTTCTATTGCTAAACCTGCTTCCATAGGATATTTCCATCAAAAATTAGAAAGTCTAGATGAGCATAAAACGATCTTAGAAAATGTAAAAGAATCCAGTCATTATTCAGAGCAATTTATTAGAACTGTGTTATCGAGGCTACGATTTAAACGGGAAAATGTCCATAATAAAGTTTCCATGTTAAGTGGAGGAGAACGGGTAAAAACTGAATTAGTAAAAGTCTTTTTAGGAGATTATAATGTTCTGCTATTAGATGAACCGACCAATTACCTTGACCTTCAAACAAAAGAAGCGTTACAAATGGTGTTAACATCTTATCCAGGAACAATTTTGTTTGTAACTCATGATCGTTATTTCGTCCAAGAATTGGCGACACATATTTTACAAATTGAGCATGACAAAGGTGTTTTGAAAGATATTGACTTATTAGAGTCAAATGATTCTGTTGAACAACAACAAGAAGAAACGAATTTGTTAGCGGTTGAAATGGAGTTAACAGAAGTGTTAAGTAGATTATCACTAATCACAAATGAAGATGAAAAACAAATGCTTGAAGCTAGGTTTTCGAATTTACTAGCACAAAAGAAGCAGTTAGTGAATAAGAAATCTCGAAAATAGTCTTGACGGTTACCTTGCGGAGAGTTGAAACTAGAATAGAGAAGCTTGTAAACAGTGTGGATTAACCAAAAAGCAAGTGCTTATAAACGTTTGTCATCGAATTTCAGATGAAAAGATGCCCAGATTTCTAGTAGTGAAGGTATCTAATTCTTAGTAAGAAAAATAACAATTAATACAAACAGCTATTGTAAAAGAGCAATTCACAACGTGGATTGGTCTTTTATTTTGTAGGCTTTTTTCATAAACTTTGTTGCTATGGTTACCAAATTATTACCATGAAAAGTCGTTTTATATGTTAGTCTTCGTTGTACAGAAGAAAAGATGTCCCGAACGTTAGTTATTATCGAATCTAGACCTAATTACGAAGAACAACAATTAATGCGAAAATAGCCTTTTAGTAAGAAGGACATTTGGAAGCTTAGTTGTTAAGTTCCTTCATTAAAATACGATTCAGAAACTCTTGTTATGCTTGTGTCACTATCTCTTAATACGAATACTAACAACACATACAAAATGTTCACAAAAACTGAGATTATATAAAAATACCAAAATATGAAACTATTCTATAAATTTTCCGTATATACAATTAGTAGAATAAAAAGCTATCAGATTAAGAATAAAACTTCTTCGTTAATGGCTTGCTAATTATATAAAGCCTTATTTAAGGCTTGAAAGGATAGACCTTCATTCATCACATGGAATATTGTAGAGACGGGGGCATATATGGAATTACAAGATCACTTTGTTAAAACAGTTCATTTATATTTTAAAGAAGAAGGAGCAGCTTGGTTACAAAGGCTACCTGAATTAATCCGTGATTGCGAGCAAAAGTGGCATTTGAAGATAAAAGAGCCTTTTACCCTATCGATAAATTACGTTGCCGCTGCGATTATGAATGATGGGAGGGAGGTAGTAGTGAAAATTTGCATTCCGGGAGAAGGTTTTCTTGATGAGATTGAAGCGTTAACGTTATTCGGTGGCAAAGGCATGGTTCAACTAATCGATTTCGACAAAGACAAAGGAATAATGATACTGGAAAAAGTCTCACCTGGACACACTTTAGCAGAAATTGAAGATGATGCTAAAGCTTGTCGACTAGCCGCTAACGTAATCAAAAAACTATCTATACGTGCTCCAAAGGAAACTAGGATCGCATCAACACATGGTAGAGAAGAAAAGCTTCGGAACCTGATTAAAGAACACCCAGAAGGATTTGGCCCTATTTCACAACATACACTAGAAGTAGCTTTGAAAGTTTTTACATATTTAAATCGAACGATAGAACAACACTTTCTCCTTCATGGAGATTTTCATCATTACAATGTTCTATCATTTACAGATGAAATATGGACAGCAATTGACCCTAAAGGGTTAGTCGGTGAAATCGAATATGATTTAATTCAATTTCTGCTAAATAAATTACCTGACCAAAACGCTTACGACGTAGTAGCAAAAAGAGTTGATATTCTTACGCAGGAATTGAAGCTTAATAAAGAACGCTTACTGCTGTGGGGCTACTGTCATACCGTGTTAGCTACTTCATGGACAGTTGATCATGATGGAACTTATGACGATAAATTTTATCAAGCAATTGACATATTTCACAAGCTGTATGAAGCTAATTATGGAATGGAAATTGAAGCATTAAAATATGTAAACTAAAACAAATAATGAGTTGTTTCATAAGCTGAAACTTAGTTATAGTTTATAACTATAAAGGACGGGTATCATGAAAGGTTATTGGAATAGACGTTTTAGTAAAGGAAAGATATGGGGAGAACTGCCAAGCAATACGGTAGAGACTGCTACTAAACTTTTCTTGAACAATGGTGCAAAAACTGTTTTAGTACCAGGCGCAGGCTATGGAAGAAATTCGAAAGCACTTGCGACTACTTTTAAAGTTGATGCAATAGAACTTTCACAGCAAGCTATTGCTACTGCTAAAGAACATGATAAGTCGACGTCGTATATTGAAGGGTCAGTATTCGATTTACCTATTCCTCATAAAAAATATGATGGGATTTATTGTTATAATCTATTACACTTGTTTTTGTTATCTGAAAGAATGACATTTATTCAGAAGTGTATCGATCAGTTAGCTGAAGATGGAATGATTTTTTTAACCTGCTTTTCGAACGAAGACTCTTCTTATGGTCAAGGTGTAGAGGTAGAAAAGGACACATTTGAATATAAGCCAGGAAAAGTCGCTCATTTTTTTAGTGAGGAGGACTTAGTAAACCATTTCAAACATGCTGAAGTCATTCAGACAGGCTCAATAGACGAAAAGTTAGAGTATATAGATCAAACTGAAAGAACTTACAAATTAAGATACATCATAGCCAAAAAATAGATGAAATTGCAAATGTAACCTCCCTGAATAAAAAGAAAAGTGAACATAGGGAGGTTATTTTAAGAGCTCATAAATTTTTGTTATTCAGACGGTCTTTCCTCTAAATCTTGCTCTCTTGTACGACCATTGTAAAATAGTGCCTCATCTATTAGTTTGTTTTCTTTCGCTGTAACCTGTTCAGCACGAAGGCGGTACACTACGGTTTTACTATTTTTAGAAGAACGATATGAAGATACGTGGTGCTTTGATAGTTTATCACTAAAATAGCCTGGCACATATTTATCAAGCATGACTTGCATAGCATAGGTTGCTTCCTCAATGTCATGTACAATTTCGAGTTTACCGAAGATCATCACACTGTAATAGCCAGTGCTTGTATGTGCTGGTACTGGATTTGTAATTGTACCCTGATCTTCTGCAATTGTGAAGCAGGCTTGTGGATTTTCTTCAATGATACGTTGTTTTCTCCCTTCTTCAGCTCCGTGAAAATATATGCAATCATTCATCCATACATAATTAAGTGGAACGACATACGGTAAATGACCATCTGCTAAACCTAAATAACCCGCTTTGATACGGTGGCAAAATTCATTAACTTTTTGTCGATTCACACTTTGTTTTTCTTCTCTTCTCATTGTATACATTGAAGCCCCTCCTTTTATTTAGTAAAGTAATTGTATTAACAATCTGACTATTCGAAAAGGTACAGTTTTTACATTTCACTAGGGGATAGATTGGAGGAACACATGCTTGAAGTCACATTAAGCTTAGATAAGGATAGTGAAACGCCATTATATATGCAAGTGTATCAATACTTTATAAAAGAGATAGAAACGGGTAAAATCCCACCACAAGCAAAACTTCCATCGATTCGTGGCCTTGCCGACCACTTAAGTGTCGGTAGAAATACGATAGAGTATGCGTATCAACAATTGATTACAGAAGGGTACGTAAGAAGTGAGCCACGGAAAAGACTAATTGTTAACCAACTGGACAAAGACCTTCTATCTCAAATACATACTATACCTACTAAAAAAGATACCGCAGATGTTCAACAGGAAAAGCATTTTACGTACGATTTTCGATATGGAAATGTTGACCTTGAACATATTCCTTATAAGCTGTGGAAAAGACACATGAATGAAGTGTTGGCAACTAATGATGATCAGCTCATATTTTATGGTGATAAAAAAGGTGATATACAGTTACGACAGCAGCTTGTTCATTATTTGTATCAAGCAAGAGGAATTTCTTGTACGACTGACGAGATTATTATCGGAGCTGGCATGTATCAAATGTTAAGTGTTATAAGTCAAATACTTATGAAGACAAATGATACGGTTGCCGTAGAAAACCCTTGTTATGATGGTGCACAGCGGGTTTTTGCAAATCATGGCTTTAATTTAGAAGCTATTTCACTCGAAGAGGATGGTTTAAATATAGATCAATTGGCAAAGGGAAGCGCTAAAACTGTATATGTCACACCGTCACATCAATTCCCAATGGGGATGGTTCTACCTATTCAAAAACGTCTTCGCCTCATACAATGGGCGATCCAAAATAATGGCTTTATTATTGAGGATGATTATGACAGTGAATTTCGTTATCAGGGAAATCCGATTCCTGCATTAAAAGCACTGGATCGAGATGAACGTGTCATTTATATTGGCACATTTTCTAAATCTTTTATGCCAGCCATCAGAGTGAATTATATGGTCTTACCAACAAGGTTATTACATACATATCATTCTCATTTTGTAACGTACAGCCAACCAGCTGCTGCACTTATTCAAAAAACATTAGCACATTTTTTAGCAAAGGGTCATTTTGAACGCCATATCCGGAAAATGCGTAAAGTATATGCTCAAAAGCATCGTGTATTAATTGAGGCAATCCATAACTATATGGGGAATAAAGTGAACGTACAAGGTACACATGCAGGAGTTCATGTAATTATTAGCATTCCACATCGTAATGAAACAGAGCTACATGAAAAAGCAATTTCTGCTGGAGTTAATATATATTCAGCTAAAAAATATTGGGTGGGAGAGTCAACAGCAGATACCGCTCATTTTATCCTTGGCTTTGGAGGGATGTCATCAGAAAAAATTGATGAAGGGATAAAACATTTAAGTAAAGTTTGGTTTGCAGATTAAATGCTTTTATTATGATATTAAAAACCTGGCTCTTTTTGGAAAAACGGTTAGTAGTCAATGTATTTGGAGTATTTTCATTGTAAGTAAGAGCTCATGTAATATCAATAACATAAAGGTTCAAAAATGAGGGGATAGCTATTTTATTAAATATAATCGGTTTCTTTCTATTTGTTACTACTTTACTGGTATTTTTCATCTTTACTATTAAATTAATAATCTTCTTTGTTAAAAAGAAAAAATTCCCCACAAAATTATTACTTGCTACTTTGTCAGGATTAATTTTATTTCTAGGATTATTTGTTTATAGGAACTATTTCTTTACATTTGATAGCCTTAAGGGTGAGTCTTACTTAATTCCATTGACTTCTCCAACAATGAAATACACTGCAAATGCCTACTATATGCCATACGGTGGCGCAGCTGGTGGCGTGAAAATATGGGTAGATGTTACATATCATGATGAGAATGATAAAATTCAAACAGTTTATTATAGTGAAGCAAAAAGTGGTTTTTCTATGAGCTGGAATGACGAGAATATTCTATATATAAAAAATGAAAACTCAGAAGTTCCAAATTCAAGCAGAAGTATTATGTTGGAAATTGGTAAAGAGATCTATCATGAATATGGTTTAGCGTGTAAAAGTTGGTTAATGCAGGATGAATATGAGACTTGTTATCAATATGAATAGTTATCGTGATAGCGGGTGTTTACTAGATAGTATTCATTATATAGAGGGTTAAACAATATTCGAATGAGTAGTTTTAATATGAAAGGATCTTTTCGTAAACTTTGTTGTATTGTTATTAATTAGATTAGCAGGTAGTAATTTTATTCTGTTGTCTTCATTTTAATGGAGAAAAAATGTGGCTTGTCGGAAAAACAACAATCATACGAAGACAGACTATGTAAAAGAACCTGTTTTGATCAACCTTAGATCAAAACAGGTGTGGTTAACGTCGTTGTTTTTAGGACTCTTCTCATAAACTTTGTTTGAGGTTTATTAAAAACTAGAAGAACCTTAATAGGATTGTATGTTTTAATGTTGTAAATAACTACTATCTGTGAGGTAAAAGCGTTTATTAAAAGTTGTTATTGATATATTAGTTGTTATTATCATGCTCTTCTTTTAGTTTTCTTTCTTCTTCATTTGCTTTCTCAATCTCTTCTGCAGTCATTACGTCTAATTCAATCGGTACGTATGGAGAATCTTCTAACATAGCATTAAGATCTGAAGTTAATAGCCCTTCTACACCTTCTAATTTTTTGCTGCCGACAGCAACAATTTCTCCATCTTTTTTGACTTTGTAATGACCTTGATAAAGTCCCATAAATCTGTAAGCATCATCAATAACTGGACCTTCATAGTTCTTTAAGAAGAATAGAACCTTTTCATTTTTTTTGACAAGAGGGTCCAATTCACCTACATCATTTTGTAATAGTGTAATCGTGTCTCCTTTCGAAAGACTATTATCATGATCTCGGTAAATGTCTTTAATCTGAATTGTAGATTCATAGAAGTTGATCCCTTTATAATCAAATGCCTTGCCTTCAGTTTTTACTTGCCCAACTATTACGATAGGTGTATTTTGGGCTAATTCATTCATATCTGCGAAAACCTCTGAAGGGTTAGCATCCACGCCTTGTTGATAAGGAGCTTTAACAGGATTAGAACTTTGAATAATATTGTTACAACCTACTAATGTAATTACCGTAACCAATGCAATGAGGCATTTTTTCATGTTGATTCCTCCTTTTAATAAATACTTCTAATACCACTAATATCTCCATCACCAAGATCAACTTGACTAATATCTCTATTAGAGTTATTACTCATAATTTCAGTTGTACAACTAGTATGGCTTAATCCATGAGTATGACCATACTCGTGAATGGCAGTACGTTCATACTCAACAAATCCGTACCAAGAATAATTTTTATGGTAATATTCATTTAAATATATATCCTTTGGTGAACGTGCATAATAAGCAGCACCGACCCATCCGGTATCCCCATAATCATCACTTTCTATTGCAAGATTATTTCCTCTTGATACTTCATTGAAATTAAAGAAACTAAAATGTTCATTCCATTCTTCACCAGCGAGATCAATGCGATAACTGTAATCATAAGATCCATTCTGAGTATACGTGAAATTAATGTTAATTTGTTGATTGTTATCATATTCCCATCCACTATAACGAGAAATCTTTTTATAGCAATTTGAGGAGGGGTGTTCATCTGTTGGAGCAGCATTTGTCGAACCTATAACTATTCCAAAAAGCATCAACATCGTCAAGGCTGATAGAAATAACACTCTAACTTTAGAGCTAATACGAGAAGACATAAAAATTTTCTCCCTTCTAATTAAAATGGCCAACAAACTACTAACATGGTAACTAATTTACATTTTCACCTCACCTTCTAGCTTTTTCTGATGTATACGATCGTTATTTTATAAAAAACACTCTTTTTAATATTGAAATAGCAAAATGATATTAAATGCCTAAGTAAGTGCTTATCCACTTTATTGACATACTGTCTATTTGTAAAGATAAAGACTCATTGACAACTCATTTGGGAGGGGAATCTTTGCTCTAATGTCCAATCACTTTGTAGAATATTTCTGTAAATTGAATTGGTAACAACATAGATCATGTCTTAGTGGTATACTGCTGAAAAAACTAAATCTGTTCATTAGCTGCTTTGGAATAACAATTTGTTTTCGTACGATAACTAAACATATTGTGATAGCTAAAACGGTTAGTATCAAATACCCTTGTCTTGCTTGTTATTCAAATTTAGTAACAATCGTGGCAGAGCTTACGATGATTGGTGTTATTTCTTTATAGTCGGATAAAGTTCTCCCTTTAAATTTTTCTTCGGTGTGTTCTATCAATAGTGCTTTATCTATTAATTTGGAATTAATATTTATTCTGTAAAAAATCCTCTAGAGACCTCTACGTAGTGGGAGATGTCACATCAAAATATTTCAGATAGGAGGAGGTTGGACTCGCCTTGGTTGTTGAATAATCCTCCTTTAGGTGGAAGTAATAACCTGCTAAAGGCTGTTACTTAAACATTCGTTATCAAGTATAGTCAAAGGGTAACAGTACTTGGCAGTAAATTATAATATTCATATTTTAAGAAGACTAGGGGGAGGATACACATGATTATAAGTAGAACGCCTAGTTTTAAAGATTTAAATGGTAGACTTATCGAAGAGAGCGTCGCATCTATAGAAATGTTGCGACTTGGAAAAATTCAACAATGTGTCTTAATGAGAGGGAAGAATAAAAAGAATCCAATACTACTTTTTCTACACGGGGGTCCAGGTACTGCCCAAATAGGTTTTGCACCGAAATTTCAAAGAGAATTAGAAGAACATTTTGTAGTAGTGAATTGGGATCAAAAAGGGGCTGGTAAATCTTATGCTAGTAATATCCCAGTTTCTAGCATGAATATAGATCAGTTTTTGCTTGATCTTCATGAACTTATTGAAGAGCTACTACAGCGCTTTAAGCAAGAAAAACTCTATTTAGTTGGTCATTCATGGGGGAGTGTATTAGGGTCTCTGTTCATTTCGAAGTATCCTGAGTTAATTCACGCATATATTGGTGTAGGTCAAGTAGTCAATATGGAGAGAAATGAAGAAATCTCCTATGAATATACGTTACATAAAGCAAATGAAACGAATAATAAAAAAGCGCTTGAACAGTTGATGAAAATTGGCAATCCCCCATATAAAGATCAGGTAGATTTATTTTTACAAAGAAAATGGTTACGGAAATTTGGTGGATCATTTCACAATATGTCATTAAGTAAGTTTATTCTCTCATCGATATCATTTCGTGAATATTCATTTGTCGATTTAGTAAAGTATATGGCAAATGGAGAACGTTTTTCTATTAATAATCTTTGGGATGAGTTGATGGAAGTAAATTTAATTAAACAGGCTCATACATTTAAAGTTCCAGTGTTTTATTGTGTTGGGCGTTATGATTATCAGACGCCTCACGAATTAGTTGTGGATTATTTTAATATAGTGGAAGCACCCAAAAAAGAGCTTATATGGTTTGAGAATTCTGCTCATGCTCCAAATTTTGAAGAACCTAATAAGTTTTATGAAGTTTGCATGTCTGTCGCTCAATAGATTTTATTGACAAAGGTATTGAACATAATAGGGAAACCTCTATAATAATTGAGGTTTCCCTTCATTTGTTTCAATTCATTCAATTAGTTATTTTCGATCACGTTAAAATATTTCGCTTCAGGATGTGAGAAAACAATAGCCGAGACAGATGCTTCAGGTTCCATCATAAAGCCATCAGTTAAAGAAATTCCAATGTCATCTGGCTTTAATAAGCGGAAAAGCTTTCCTTGATCGTCCAAATTTGGACATGCTGGATAACCAAATGAAAAGCGTTGACCTTGATATTTGGCTGCAAAGCGCTGCTGCATTGTAAAGTCAGCTGGGTCAGGAAATCCCCATTGATCTCTCATCATTTGATGAATGCGTTCGGCAAACCCTTCTGCTAGCTCAAGTGCGAGTGCTTGAATGGCATGACTTTTTAAAAACTCGCCCTTTTCTTTTAACATATTTGCCTTTTCTCTCACATCAAAGCCAGCTGAAACGACGAAGAAACCAACATAATCCATTTCACCACTATCGACTGAACGAATATAATCAGCCAAACATAAATATGGCTTTTTACGTTGTCGAGGAAACGTAAAACGTTCTAGGATTGTTGTTTTATCATTTGGGTCGTAAATGATGACGTCATCGTCTTTTGATTGAGCAGGGAAAAATTGATAAACAGCTGCAGTTCGTAATAGGTTAGCTGTTTTTGCTTCAAGAAGTAAGTTATCAACTACTTCTTTTAAGGCAAGTGCTCGCTCATCTTGTTCAGCTATTAACTGATCTACCTTTCCTTTGAGCCCTAAATGATGTCCTAATAACATGCGCATGTTAATATATGGCTCAAGATGACCTATAGGATAACCTTTTAAGACATGCCTTTTTAAATCATTTGGCAATGTTATTGGAATATTAGTCGCTACACTAGATTTAATTTTTTCTAATACGGCTACAGCAGTTTCTTTTTTAGTAGCTGTATTGATCTGTTTATAAGCTTCTTTCTTCGTTGCTACATCTGATAAAATCTTATTCTTTTCGTCTTCATCTTGCAGGCGGTTAACGATTGAAAGGCCATCCATCGCATCTTTCGCGTATAGGACTGGACCTTCGTATTCGGGAGCAATTTTTCGATCGGTAAATTTTCGAGATAGAGCTGCCCCACCAACTAATATAGGAATTGATATGTTTGATTGGCTCATATCTTGAGCAGTTAAGACCATTTGTTGAGCTGATTTAACGAGTAACCCTGATAAGCCGATGATATCAGGCTGTTCTTGTTGAATGGCTGATATCAGCTGTTGTGGTGTCACTTTGATACCTAGGTCAACGACTTGAAAGCCATTATTGCTTAAAATAATTTCTACAAGGTTTTTACCTATATCGTGGACATCACCTTTAACAGTTGCCAATAATACTTTCCCTTTTCCATGACCAGCTCCATCATTTGTTTCCATATAAGGCTCGAGGAAGGAAACCGAAGCTTTCATCACTTCTGCACTTTGTAATACTTCCGCTACGATCAGCTGATTGTCGTTGAAGAGACGACCGACTTCAGCCATACCTTCCATAAGAGGTCCGTTAATAATATCTAACGGTGTATCATATTTAGTTAAGGCGATTTCTAAGTCAGGTATTAAGCCTTCCTTCGTACCTTCAATCACATAGTCAGCGAGTCGTTCTGGAAGGGATCTATTGATGGCTGCTTTTTTCGGCTCCTT
Organism: Bacillus sp. SM2101; assembly: GCF_018588585.1. NCBI lineage: Bacteria > Bacillati > Bacillota > Bacilli > Caryophanales > Bacillaceae > Bacillus > Bacillus sp. SM2101. The sequence goes on along the minus strand of NZ_JAEUFG010000002.1, from coordinate 85,770 downwards.
CTTTTTCCCGCGATAAAAAGCTGTAAATTCAGCTAGAATGTCATCTGTTGTTTCAAATAATAAATTCTCTGCTAGAGTCACTTCTTCTTGTGGAATGGAAGCAAATCTTTCAAGCTTTTGTGTATTGACAATCGCATAATCTAAACCAGCTACTGTGCAATGATAAAGGAAAACGGCATTTAAAATTTCACGCCCTACACCAGGTAATCCGAAAGAGACGTTGCTTATGCCAAGCATTGTTAAACAATGTGGTAATTTTTCTTTAATAAGCCTAATCCCTTCAACAGTTTCCTTCGCTGAGCCTATATACTGCTCATCACCTGTACCTACAGGGAAGACGAGAGGGTCAAATATAATATTTTCTGGCTTAAGTTTATATTTATTTACTAGTAGATCATAGGAACGTTTTGCGACCTCTAGCTTCCGTTCTCTCGTTACAGCCATGCCAATTTCATCAATGGTTCCAACAACAACAGCAGCCCCATATCGATGAATAAGTGGAACGACCTTTTCAAAACGTTCTTCGCCATCTTCTAGGTTAATTGAGTTAATGATCACCTTTCCTTGTGAATAAGATAGCGCTTTTTCTATCACTGCTTCATCTGTAGAATCAATAACAAGTGGTACTTTCACCTTTTTTACAACTTCTTGAATAAATTGCTCCATATCATCTAGCTCTTCGCGGTCTGGATCGGCTAGACAAATATCAACTACGTGGGCCCCACCTTTTACTTGTGCTCTACCGACTTCAGCAGCTTCTTCAAACTTACCATCAGCAATGAGGTTTTTAAATTTTCTTGAGCCGATTACATTTGTACGCTCTCCAACTAATAACGGTCGCATAGAATCATCGTATATAAGTGGTTCTATCCCAGCTACAGTGTGTTGATGATTACCTTCTTGGACACTTCGAGGCTTAAGACCTTCTACCTCTTTTGCAATCGCTCGGATATGTTCAGGTGTTGTCCCACAGCACCCTCCAATAATGTTTAGCCAACCATTTTTAGCAAAGCCTGCTATTTTCCTTGCTAATGATTGTGGAGACTCATGATATTGACCTTCTTCATCAGGTAAACCAGCATTAGGGTAACAGCTCACAGCTGTTTGAGATAATTGTGATAATGTGCGTAGATGGTCGGTCATAAATTCAGGGCCTGTCGCACAATTTAAGCCGATGGATACTGGTTGCATGTGCTCTAAAGATAAATAAAATGCTTCAATATTTTGTCCAGCAAGCGTTGTACCCATCGGTTCTATCGTAACTGAAACCATGAGTGGTAAGGTTTTATTTGTTAATGTAAAAGCATTATTAATACCAAAAAAAGCAGCTTTTACATTAAGCATATCTTGACATGTTTCAAGTAATAAAAGGTCACAGCCACCATCAATTAAGCCTTTAGCTTGTGTTTCATACTCATTAACTAATTCAGAAAATGTTGTTCCACCAGTAACAGAAAGTGTTTTTGTTGTTGGTCCCATAGATCCAGCAACAAAGCGAGGCTTATCAGTAGTTGAGAAATCCTCGGCTGCTTTTTTGGCAATTTCAGCTGCAATTTTGTTTATATCATAGGCTTTATGTCCGAGTTGGTATTCATTTAGAACGAGGGGGGTTCCTCCAAAAGTGTTCGTTTCAATGATATCAGCCCCCGCTTCTAGATAAGATCGGTGAACCCAGTCAATGACATGAGGAGCTGTGATGTTTAAATGTTCGTTACAGCCGTCAAGTTCTTCTCCTCCAAAATCTTCAGCTGTTAGGTTTGCTTCTTGAAGCATCGTCCCCATTGCTCCATCAATTATTAAAATTCGCTTGTTGATCTCTTGTTGAAAACGCTCAAAGCACATGATGAACCTTCCTTTCTCTTACTCCATCTTTTTTACGGATATAGTTTGTTAATGCTACAGTCATGTCATAGCGTAAAAATGGTGTAATTAAATAGATTCCTTTAAAATATTCCATAGCCGTATCTATTAACTCCTGTGCAATTTTCACACCTTCTGCTGAGCATATTTCTCTATCGTCTCCACAGCTCTTCATACGGTGTAAGATGTCATCAGCAAGCTTAATACCAGGAACCTCATGGTGTAAAAATTGGGCATTACGATAGTTTGTTAACGGCATAATACCAAGAAAGATAGGAACTTGTAAATGCTTGGTCGCTTTATATATTTGGATTATTTGCTCTTGGCTAAACACAGGCTGACTAATAAATGAATCAGCACCGAATGCGATTTTCTTTTCAAGCCTTTTTACGGTTGGTTCTAAATGACGGACATTTGGGTTAAAGGCAGCTGAAACACCGAAGTTCGTCTGTAATTTTAATGACGTTCCTGAGATAGACTGTCCGTTATTAAATTGTTTGATCATTTGTATTAATTCAAATGATGAAACATCATATACTGAAGTAGCACCTGGAAAATTACCAACTTTAGTCGGATCACCAGTTACAGCCAATACTTGATTAATACCAAGTGTATGAATACCCATAATATGTGATTGAAGCCCTATGATGTTTCGATCACGACAAGTAATATGAACGAGAGGGCGTATATTATATTTTTCTTTTAAAATTGAAGCAACTGCAACATTACTTATGCGTGGAGTTGCTAGAGAGTTATCTGCTAAGGTAATCACATCAACCCCAGCCTGTTGAAGTGCTTGTGCACCTTTGAAAAATGTATCTGTATCCAAATGTTTCGGTGAATCAAGCTCAACAATGACTGTGCGTCTAGACTGTACCATTTCGTGTAAATGAGGTTCAGCAGCAACGGTAGGCTTACTGACTGAAATTGGTTTACGCTCCTTTACACGTTTTTCATCAATTGGAGTTAAACCATTTATTGCTTTCCTCATCGCCTCAATATGCTTTGGTGTCGTTCCACAACAACCACCTAACAATCTAACTCCTTGCTCGCGCATGCTAATAGCTGCCTCTGCAAAATATTCAGCATCAGATTCATAAATCAGTCTTCCATCAACTAAGTCTGGTAAACTTGCATTAGGGTAGGCAGAAAGGTATGCATTGTTAGGCAAAGGAACTTGCTCAAGTGACTTAATTGTATGATAAGGACCGAGTCGGCAGTTTGTTCCAATCACATTTGCTCCAAGTTGCTCGAGCTTTGAAAATGCTTCATGTAATGGGGTACCATCCTGTAGTACGCCAACTTCATGCATAGACACTTGGGCAACGACTGGTTTTGTTGTTCTTTTCCTTACTTCTTGCAGTACGGTGTATAGTTCTTCAATGTCATAATAGGTTTCCAGTAAGATTCCATCAACATTTGCTTCTAACAGTGCATCAAGCTGTTCGATAAAAGCCCCTTTAATTTCTTCAAGTTCGGCAATACTTTTCCTTACGCCACGAATTCCACCTATAGTTCCTAATATATAATGCTCGTTACTTTTCCCGATGGAACGTTTTGCTATTTGAACTGCAGCTCTATTAATTTCTTTTACTTTATTTTCAAGGTCGTATCTAGCTAATTTAACACGATTTGCTCCATACGTATTAGTTTGGATAACATTAGCTCCTGCTTGAATATATGCTTCATGTACTTGTTGGATCCGATTTGGTTGAGTGAGGTTAAGTTCCTCAAAACAATAGTCGACACCGTATGAATAGAGGAGGGTCCCCATCGCACCGTCAGCAATTAAAATGTCATTTTTTAAACGTTCTAGTAGTTTCATAGGCTCACCTTATACTCTGGCTGCTGTGTTGGAAGTTGATCTAATGCTTGTGAGAAATCTGCTATAAGATCAAGAGGATTTTCAAGACCAACAGATAGTCGCAAAAGCCCGTCAGTGATTCCTCTTTTATTTCTTTCTTGAGCAGGCATAGCTGCATGCGACATTTTTGCCGGATAAGATAAAATGGATTCAACAGCACCTAGGCTAACAGCGAATACTGGTATTTTTATATATTTTGAAAGAATACGTACACTTTCAACATTCTTTAATTTAAAAGATAATACAGCACCTGGGCTAGTAGACTGCTCTTGTTGAAGGGTATATCCTTCATGGTCAGTTAAACCTGGGTAGTAAACCTCCTCAACTTTGGGGTGTTGTTGTAAAAATTGCGCAAGCTGTAATGCGCTTTGTGAAGATTGTGTCATGCGGACGTGCAATGTTTTTATGCCTCGTAAGACGAGCCAAGCATCTTGAACCCCAAGGACTGCACCGAATGCATTTTGAATAAAGGCAAGTTGGGTGGCTAACTGCTCATCTTTGACAACGGCTAGCCCCGCGATGACATCACTATGTCCTGATATGAATTTTGTTGCACTATGCAAAACGATATCTATACCTAAATCCAATGGTCGCTGTAAAATTGGAGTCATAAACGTATTGTCTAAAAATGTGAGACAACCTTGCTTTTTAGCTAGTGTGACAATCGCTCTAATATTAGTCACTTTAAGTAAAGGGTTTGACGGTGTCTCAATATATATTACCTTCGTATTTGTTTGAATAGAGTTTTTAACGTCCTGTAAGTTCGTCATGTCAACAAATGTGTGATCGATGCCGAATTTGGTTAGTACCTCCGTTACAACCCGAAATGTTCCACCGTACACATCCTCACTTATGAGGACGTGATCTCCTTTTGATAACAGCATAAAAGCACTTGATATGGCTGCCATTCCAGAGGAAAAAGCAAAGCCTCTCACACCATTTTCTAATTCTGCTATCGTCTCTTCTAAAGCTTCACGGGTAGGATTACCAGAACGACTATAGTCATATTTTGAAAAATTCTCTAAATCATCTTGATGAAATGTTGATGCATGCTGAATTGCAACACTTACTGCTCCTGTATGAGGATCTACTTTATGCTTATTATGAAGTAGCTTAGTTTGATCAGAAAATGAATTAGTCATAGGTGTTTACTCCTTCCTTAGCAGCTTTTAATGCTGATATAAGGTCATCTATGAGATCATCAGCATTCTCGATACCTATTGAAAATCTTAATAAGCGATTGCAAATTCCGTTTGCAACTCTTATTTCTTCAGGTATATCTGCATGTGTTTGTGTAGCTGGATAGGTGATGAAGCTTTCAACGCCACCAAGACTTTCAGCAAAAGTGATTAGGCGTAAGTTTTGTAAAAATGGATTAACCCACTTTTCTTCTCGAATTTTAAACGACAACATGCCACCACGCTGTGGATAATAGATTTCTACAATATCTTCATGCGTTTGCAAAAATGAAGCGATTTTTTTTGCATTTTCTTCATGCTGTTTTAGACGTAAATGAAGAGTTTTCATTCCACGGATGAGTAACCATGAATCAAAAGGTGATAATACAGCACCAATTGCGTTATGGTAATTACCGAGTTGAGCAGATAGCTCCTCTCCTTTTGAAACAATTAACCCTGCTAGCACATCGTTGTGGCCCCCCAAGTATTTTGTCGCACTATGGATGACAATGTCTGCCCCTTGAGTTATAGGTTTTTGTAACAGTGGAGTATAAAATGTATTGTCCACGATTAATAATAAATCATTTTTCTTTGCAAGCTCTGCTGCAATTTTTAAATCAACCTCTTGCATAAGTGGATTTGTTGGAGTTTCTATAAATAAAGCTTTCGTATTGCTGTTTATTAACCCTTCTACAGCATTTATGTCACTAAAATCAGCATAGTGAAAAGTAAACCCATTTTTTCGAAAAGATTCTTCAAATAGCCGATATGTTCCTCCGTATAAATCATGTGTAACGATCAGTTCATCACCCTGCTCAAAGAGAGCTAATACTGTTTGAATCGCAGCCATACCTGAACTACAAGCAAAGCCTTGATCACCTTCCTCAAGTTGTGTTATTGCCTGTTCGACAATTTGTCGTGTTGGATTACCCGTTCGAATGTAATCATACCCTGTAGATTCGCCTATACCTGTGTGACGATAGGCTGTAGACAAATAGACAGGTGGATTGACCGTCCCAGTAACATTTTCACTTCTGTTTCCAATCTGGGCACATGCTGTTTCGATATTTATTCTTGTCATATAAATTCCTCCTCATTTCATTTGGTTTTCTATACTTGTTTAAAGTGGTAAAGTTTTGTGGTAGTTTTAGAACGTTAAGGACTTTTAAATCCATAAAAGAGAAATAAAAAAAGCCTTCTGATAAGAAGGCTTTGAGTTTAATCATCAGCTCTCCTTATCTTCCAAGCGAAAAGTATATACATTTCGCTTGCTGGATTTAGCACCTGACCATAAATTCGGCTGGTTGCTGAGGTTTCAAAGGGCCAGTCCCTCCACCTCTCTTGATAAGATGAATTGTTTATTTATCTTAGTTTTTAAGACTCCTACCTCTAAAAGATGGAGCTTTCGATCACGTGGGCTATATTTACCACCTGATTTAATGATTTTAAGTTGAATGAGTTAATGTATTAAATATTGATTGCATATAAATTTACAATAGATTTGACTGTTTTGCAAGATATTTTTAGAATTTTTTTATAAGTTAAAAAATGGTATGATCAATATATAACGTGTTCAACAAGGATAAAGAATACAGAAAATAATTAGGTAAATTGTATGCAGGTGGTGTGTTATATATGAAAACCTTTTTAATAAGGTTGACTACTTTTTCAGCTTTGTGGGGAGGGTTTCTCTATGTAGAAGTATCTTATTCAACAAGGTGGTACATATCCATTTTGGTTTGTGCTTTGTCGTTCGTCTGTTTCTTTTTCATTCCTATTGTTAAAAAAAAGCTAATATTCTATTCTCTGCTTCTTTGTATGTTGTTTATTTCGAGTGTTTTGTTTATTCAAGACGAATATACCTTTAGTAAATTACTATTTTTGTATATAACGATAGATGCTATTTCACTACTATCACAAAAGCATTATCAACTATTTTCAGCCGTTAGTGCCGGTTTAATGGGTATGCTGGTGATTTTTACTAATGCTATAAATGTTGAATTGGTTGTTATACTCATATTTTTTTATTATTTGAGCATTTTGTTAAATAAAAAAATGACGGAGACCAATTATAAACAAGACATGTATGAAGAGCTTTTAGGTGAATATCGAAATCTAAAACGTATTAGTTTACGAAATGAACGGGCAGCTCGATTAGAAGAAAGAACAGGAATTGCTCGTGAGATTCATGATTCTGTCGGTCATAAATTAACAGCATTGCTCATGCAAATCGAAATGCTTTCGATGAAAGAAAAACGACAGGAATATGGAATTTTGAGAAAGCTTGTTCGTGAAAGTTTAGAAGAAACGAGGCATGCGGTTAAAACACTTAAAGATGAAGAATTTGCAGGTCTGTCGTCAGTGCTTCAATTAATTAGAAAGTTAGAATCAGAGAGTCATATACTCGTGCATTTTACGACGAAGCAAGGAGCTTTATCTGTGAGCTTGTCCAATCAACAAAGTGTTACTTTATATAGAGTTATACAAGAGGCACTAACAAATGCGATGCGACATGCACAATCTCGTGAAGTATTTGTAACTATTGGTAAATCAGCTGTTGGAGATCTTTATTTTGAAGTGACGAATAAGATTTTTAAAACCGAATCTTTTACTATTGGATTTGGACTAAGTAACATGCAGAAACGTGTTGAAGAGCTAAATGGGGATATAAACTTCAATCAAACAGAGTCTCATTTTGTAGTTAAAGGATCATTTCCTGTATATGCAAAGGAGGTTATATAAATATGTATAACATTATTGTAGTAGAAGACCAAGCAATTGTTAGGCAGGGACTTGTCATGATGATTGAACAAGAAGACCAATTTCAAGTAGTGGCTCAAGCTGGAAATGGCCATGAGGCAATTGAACAATTGGAGAAGCATATGGTTGACGTTGTTGTAATGGATATAAGAATGCCCCATATGAATGGTCTTGAAGCTACTCGCCAAATTAAACAGCGATGGCCACAAGTGAAAATATTAATATTAACGACGTTTAACGATGATGAATATGCAATGCAAGCACTTAAAGATGGTGCCAATGGCTTTATGCTAAAAACAGCAGAGCCAGCGAAACTCGTTAGTGCAATACATAGTAGCTTAAACGGAGGTATGACTATACATGACGAAGTAGCTGCAAAAGTGATGCCTCGGTTGTTGACAGATAGACATCGGGGAAAAATAGACATTCCATTAACAAACCGTGAGCTTGCTGTAACAAAGTTAGTAGGCGAAGGAAAAACAAATAAGGAAATTTCTGAGGAATTGCACTTGTCGATAGGCACTGTAAAAAATCATATTACGCAAATACTACAGAAGCTTGATTTACGGGATCGCACACAACTCGCCATCTTTGCTGTGAAAAATGATATTACCTAAGAAGATAAAAATGAGAAAAGTACGGTGATTAATTACTAGATTAATGTACCATTATGTCGGCAAGACATTGCACATGTATTCCAAAGTTCTAGTATATAGCGACCATATGATGACCATGAAAGAATTGAGAAGGTGTTTTCACATTTTAACAACGTTTTGAGTGCTTGGGATGGAGATGAGCTTGTGGGCATTGCATACTATTATTGTTGTTACTTATCAGATTTAGCTGTGTCAGCACCATTTTAACAAAGAGGTATTAGCAAAGAGTTAATCGCGATCACCCAACAGGTTGTGGGTGATCAAGTGACGCTTATTTTGTATTATCTTCAAAACAAGCGATGGATTACTATCCTAACATTGTTTCTTCGAAGCTTGATAATGCATTTAGGATTGCGATAAAACAATGATCTAACGTGATTAAAGCTTAGTGCGTAGGTTGGGAGCCGAAAAGGCTCTTTTTTTCATACAGTTTGACTTCGGACAGTAACAGTAGAGAATTGGATAGTAAATACAAGGGTACGGATAGTAAAAGTGGAGAATTGGATAGTAAATACAAGGGTACGGATAGTAAAAGTAGAGAATTGGATAGTAAATACAAGGGTACGGATAGTAAAAGTAGTGAATTGGATAGTAAAAATGGAGAATTGGATAGTA